>CAINEA010000217.1 GCA_903847525.1 uncultured Acetobacteraceae bacterium
GGCGTGAGACCATGATATTTTTGCGCTGCTAGGATTTGGCACAGATGCCACCCGGTGATTTCACCAACTCTGTCTGAATGAGGATCGAATTGATCGAATCATCTAATATCGATTTGCTAACGCTCAAATACGGCAAGCCAAGTGAGCGAGGCTGGGGTCCGCGTTTTCGTGCCCGGGCCGGCTACCAAACTCCGGACGATATCTATGAACAGACGATTTGCGACCTGGTCACCGAAAGGACCGATTGGCTGGATGTTGGATGCGGTCGCGACCTGTTTCCACATAATCCCAAAACCGCGGAAATCCTGGCAGCACGCTGCCATTCATTGACCGGCATAGATCCCAGTCCAAACATTCTTGAGAACAAACTTCTTCACCACCGATCCCAATGCATGCCGGAAGATTTCAGGCCTGGCCTTTGCTACGACCTGATCACGTTGCGCATGGTAGCCGAACATGTCACCAACCCCATGCAATTGACCGGATCTCTATCTCGCCTGATACGTCCGGGCGGCCGAGTAGTTATCTACACTGTCAACAAATGGTCCCCCGTTTCCTTAGTCGCTGCAGTGACACCATTGGGGTTTCATCATGCCGTGAAAAGTGTGATTTGGAACACTGAAGAAAAAGATACATTTCCCACCGCATACCGCATGAATACGCGCAAAGCGCTCAATCACGTATTCCAGAATGCCGGATTTAGAGAGGTGGATTTTCACTATCTCGATGACGCACGCACCTTTCAGAACTTCAAATTGTTAAATGTTATTGAACTGACGGCATGGCGCACGCTTAAATTTCTTGGCCTCCGTTACCCGGAAAATTGTCTCCTCGGAACCTATACCTTTGAAGCATCGACATAGGGAATCCCAGAACCGACCCAATTTCGTGCAGGCTTCAATCACCTCAGCGGCACGTATTTCACACCTACCGCCAGTCCTTCAACCGTTCTGCCGCCTCGCGCATATCCGCCTCAGGCCCACAATAGCTGAACCGGATGAACCGGTTCCCCCGCGTCCGGTCGAAATCCACGCCGGATGTCGCGGCAACTCCGGTTTCGGCCAACATCCGGGCGCAGAATTCCACGCTGTCGTTCGATCGATCGGATATGTCGGCGTAGAGGTAAAAGGCGCCCTCGGCCGGGCTCAGGTGGGAAAATCCGGCTTCCGGCAACGCTATCAATAAGTAGTCGCGGGACCGGCGATAGCGGGCGATGTTGGCCCGCAATTCGTCCTGGCAGTCGAACGCCGCCTCGGCGGCGATCTGGGAGATATGGGGCGCACTGATGAAGAAATTCTGCGCCAGGCACTCCACCGGGCGGATCAAATCCTCCGGCAGCACCATCCAGCCGATCCGCCAACCGGTCATGCTGAAGTATTTGGAAAAGCTGTTCACCACGATCGCGCTCGGCGACAGGGCGGCCGCTGTGGCGAACGGACTGTCGTAGTGCAGGCCGTGATAGATCTCGTCGCTGATCAGCCGCACGCCGTTTTCGTGGCACCACCGAGCGATGGCGGCGAGTTCGTCGGGGTGCAGCATGGTGCCAGCCGGATTGCAGGGGCTAGCGACGATCAGGCCATCCGGGCGGGGATCGAGCCGCTCCAGCGCCACCACACTCGGCTGGAAGCGGGTTTCCGGTCCGGCTTCGATAATCACCGGCTGCATGCCGAGCGCGGTGAGGATGTTCACGTATGGCGGGTAGAACGGGCTGGCCATCGCAATCCGGTCACCAGGATCGAAAGCAGCGAGGAATGCCAGCGGAAAGGCTCCGGAGGCCCCCAGGGTAACCGCCACACGCTCCGATGACAGGTCCAACCCGTACCACTCGCGGTAATGCAGCGCCAAGCGTTCGCGCAGGCTGCGCCGGCCAAAAGCCTCCGTGTAGCCCATCGGATCGCTGCCCTGCAGCGCTCGCCCGGCGGCGGCCAGCGCTCCGGCGGGCGCACCGGTGCTGGGCTGGCCCACTTCCATGCGGATCACGTGCGGCGCGCCCGTCGGCAAAGCCGCCTGCCGCGCGTTTGCCGCCGAAATCACGTCCATCACCATGAAAGGCGGCGCAAAAGCGCCTTTTCCGACCTTCAGCACGATCAGTTGCTGCCGATCGCCAGGCCCGCGCCGCGCGGATCACTGCCCCAGCGGCAGGTGCCCTGGTCGCCCGGCAGATAGTCTCCGCAGGTGATGACATTGGCTCGGCCAGGCTCGGGTACCGGCGCAATGGCGCCATTGGGATCGCGCAGTGCATCGGCCATGCTCGCGGCCACCGCGAGGGGGGCCCCCTGCTGACCGGAACCGGCAATCGCGGCACGGAACTTGGCCACGTTCTTGTTCCACGCCACCGCAGCAGCCAGCAATGGCGGCGCGACCGAGCGCGGCGATGCGCCGATCAGGAAGCCCATACCCGGCATGGTCCGGCCCGTGCCGAACAGGTTGTTCAGGCTCAACGCGCAGGCCACCGTATTGCCGTTGCGGTCAAGAGTGACGAAACTGGTGGACGCCGGCAGGGCGGGCAACAAACCGGCCGGCAACGCCTCGCTCAGCACCGCCATCGGATCGCCGCCGCCCGAGCGCCAACGCGCCGCCACCGCGATCGCGCGCTCATTCGCGGCATCCAGCGGAACGGCGGAACGCCGCGCCTGCCACAATGTCTGGAACGCCGCCGCCGCCGCCAACCCGCCATCCGCAGGCGGCGGCAGGAAGGACACGAGATCATCCCCGGCATCGACGTTGATCGGCGCGGCAAGGCTCGGCAACGCCGTCTTCAGGTCGGCCAGGCTGATCGGGCCGCCGGCCTGCGGCGAGACCTGGGCTATCCTTTTGGCCATCGCACCGACATAAAAATCGCCGACCCCGTTCACGCGCAGTTGCGACAGCGTGGAGCCCAGGTCCGGCTGCAGCAACTGGCCGCCTTCCACCAGCGGCACGCCGCCGGGGCCGAATACCGCTCGCGCCGGCGGATCGGCGAACAGCGGCCCGGACACCTCGGCCAGATCGCGGATCAGCGCGCGGGAGGCGGGAACGCCAAAGCGGGCCAGTTCCTCGGCCGGAGAGATCGACGATTCGATCGGCCGGCTGCCGTAGCGGGCCTGCAGCAGGAACATTCCGCGCGCCAGTGTCGGCTGCGCCGCCGGCCGGTCCGCCGGGGCACCGGCACCATCCGCGGCACCAGGCACGAACACGATCGCCTCCGCCTGCCCCTTGTTGGGGCCACTCCTGTCCGGAAAATAGGCCATGCAGGCCCCGCCGCCACCCAATCCGGCACGCGACGGCAGTGTCACCGATAGGGCGAAGGCTATGGCGGTCGCCGCATCAGCGGCATTCCCTCCCCTCGACAGGACCTGACGTCCTATCAGGGCCGCCCGCGGCTCGTCCGCGACGATGCCTCCCAGGAACCCCTCGACATAGCCTGGCGCGCCCGTTCCAAGCATGAAATCCTTGGCTGAATTCAAAGTGCTGCAAGACGCCAGCAGCCCCAGGGCCACCGCACATGCGCCCTGACGCATAGCCCGGTTCCCCCAGCGCAAGGCTCCCTCCCGACGCGAAACGTCACCGGCACCGAGCCCACTCTTGATCATTCCACCCGTCCCCTTCATCGCATCGTCCGCAACCCGGCCGTTCCCCAGATCTGGACCTGTCGCCCGAAGGCCTCACCGCGGGCTTCGTGCCATAGACGCCTTCCGATGCACCGGCAACATCTGTAGGCCGAAAAGTCCCGATACGGCGCCCACTCGGCAGCCTCTGACGGTATCGCCCACAGGGGGATAGATGGTAGAACCCCTCGTCCTCTGCCGAACCCCTGGCAAAGGATCACCATCAATTTCTACCGCATCCGTCGCGGAGCCACACGAAAGACCCTGATTGATGCAACAGCTGCACATCATGCCCGCGTCGTCACGCTCATTCGCGCGCCTGTTCGTGCGCTCATTCGTTTACCGGGTAGCCATCGCTGCCCTGATCGCCGGAATGCTGCTGCCGGCCACAGGCCGCGCCGCCGACAGCTTCAGCCCCGCCCAGCGCGCCGAAATCGTGCGTATCCTGCGCGAGGCCCTGGTGAAGGATCCATCGATCCTGCACGACGCTGTCGAGGCCCTTCAGGCGATGGAGAGCAAACAGGAAGCCGAGTCCTCGCGCGCAGCCCTGGCCGCCAATCGTGGCGCGCTGGTCGACCCCGCCGACCCCGTTGCCGGCAATCCTCAGGGCAACGTGACCATCGTCGAATTCTTCGACGTCCGCTGTCCGTACTGCAAGCGGATGGAAGCGCCGATGGCCGCATTGCTGAAGCAGGACCCGCAGATCCGCCTCGTCTACAAGGATCTGCCGGTCCTGGGCCCGGCCAGCGTGCTCGGCTCCAAGGCGCTGCTCGCGGCGCAGCGCCAGGGTGCCTACGAAAAGTTGCGCGATGCCCTGATGCAGACCGACATTCCCATCACCAGCGACAGCTTGCGCGCCCACGCGGAACGTGCGGGGCTGGACTGGGCGCGGATGAGCCTGGACATGGACAGCCCGGAAATAGATGCCCGGATCAAGGCAAATTTACGCCTGGCTTCCACCCTCGGCATCCAGGGTACCCCGGCGATGATCGTCGGCGACACGCTCGTCCCCGGCGCCATCGATCTGGCCCAACTGCAACGCCTGGTTGCCTCCACTCGGAAGAATTAGCTTTTACCTCTTGGGCCGCTTCGGGATATCGTTACGGGGATCGGCGGAAAGCCGACCTTTAAAGGGAGGATGCCTTGAAGCTTCTCTTATCCAACTGCGCCGCGATTGCGTTGCTGTGCCTTTCTACCAGCACTCCGGCACGGGCCGATGTCGTTCTGTCCGCCAATGACGGCCACACCGTGCTGAACGGCAAGGGAGGCCTGGTCGCCGCGAAGGAGCCGAAGCCCGACACGGTCACCATCATCGACGTCAAACGCTACCCACCGAAGATCATCGGCGCGGTCGAGGCGCCACACAGCGTCGTCGGCCCGCCCGGCGCCGTCTGGGTCGCGCCGGATGAAAGCTGGGCCATCGTCACTTCGGCCACCAAGGCCGATCCCGCCGGCACCGACGGAATCTCGCCGGACGATCGCGTCTCGGTAATCGATTTGAAGGCCAGCCCACCAAAATTGGTGCAATCGACCACAGCCGGGACCGGCGCCACCCAGGTGCGGGTGTCACCGGACGGCACCCTGGCGCTGATCGCCAATCGGGCAGAGGGAACAGTCTCAATTTTCACTATCAAGGACAAGCGTCTGACACCGGCGGGCAAGCTCGACACCGGCAACAAGGCCTCGCTGCCAAGCGCTGTCGCCTTCCTGAAGGACGGCAAAACGGCGCTGCTGACCCGCAGCGGCGACAACCAGATCAGCGTGCTGCATATCGATGGCATCACTGTGACCATAGACCCGCGGCCGATCACCGCTGGACTCTCGCCCTACACGATGGACATCAACAGCGCCGGCACGCTGGCTGCCGTGGCCAATATGGGGCGCGGCGACGGCGACAACGACACGGTCGCGTTGATCGACCTCAGCCGCTCGCCATTCCGCACAGTGGAGTTCGCCACCGTGCCGAGCGGCCCCGAACCGCTGAAATTCTCCCCCGACGGCAAGTACCTGGCCGTCGGCTCGCAGGAGAGCAGCACCAAGCCGCAATCGCCGTTCCATCAGGCGAATGGCCGGGTGACGCTGTTCGCCGTACAGGGCAAGCATTTACGGCCAATTGCCCAGTCGCCGATCGGCCCATGGGCAGAGGGGGCCGCCTGGTCTCGCGACGGCAAGACCCTATTGCTGCAGAACATGGGCGACCAGACGATCTCCGTGTTCGCGGTCCGCTTTGGCCACCTGATTCCCGGCAAGCCGCTGAAGATCGAAACCGGCGGCCCGGAATCCTTCGGGACCGCCTGGTAGTTTAGCGCCCTAGCGGACGTAGACCCGGATTTCGCCGGCCGTGATCGCGGGGTCCGGGCGAACGGCCAGGTGAATACGCGCAGCCGAAACGCCCAGCGCCATGATGGCGCGCATCATTTCGGCCGCATGGGAACCGGCTTCTTCCTGTGCGACCACGCTCGCCACGGCCGCCTGGCCGGCGGTGGCCGGAGCCGCGGGGGCGATACCGACCACATCGTAGTCGATGCCCCGCCGCGCGCGTTCGGCGGCAGTTACCGCCGCGCGCAGCGGCTTGGCGTATTCTTTCGGTGTCGCGCTGGCGGCGATGACAATCAGCGGCGTGCGTGTTTCCACCGGCGGAGGAACGATCACCGGCGGCGGCTTCGGCTCAGGCGACGGGGCAAAGGTCGTCTGGTCGATCAGCGTGCAGGCGCCTAGCACGGGGGCGAGCAGGGGCAAGAACAGGGCAAGTTGGAAGATCCGGCGCATGGCGATGATCCTGGGCAAAGATGCAGCGGATTTACCCGCTGTTGGTCAGTGACGATAGTCCGGTGCCTCACGATCCAGCGTGCGCTTGATGCTCTCCAGATGCAGCCGAGCCGATTCCCGGTCGCCCTCGCGCATCTGCCGGTAGGTGCGCTCGGCCAGTTCGGGGAGCACCGGCACAAGCTTGCGGCCGGTGGATTCCGCCAGGCGCTGCACCTCGCAGGCGCGTTCCAGATAATAAAGGTCGTCCCAGGCCTCGGCGATCGTTGGACCCACGACCATGACGCCGTGGCTGCGCATGAACACGATGTCGGCGTTACCGATGCCGGCGGCGATGCGGTCGCCTTCCTCGTTGTCGAGCGCAAGGCCGTTATAGGTCTCGTCAACCAGCGTGCGGCCATAGAATTTCAGCGCGGTCTGTCCGGCCCAGACCAAAGGCGGGCCTTCGACCATCGTCAAGGCGGTCGCGTTCGGCATATGGGTATGGAAGGCGGCGCGGGCGCGCGGCACGTTCTTATGCAGGCGGGCATGGATGTAGAAGGCGGTCGCTTCCGGCACGCCCTCACCGGCGATTACGCTGCCATCGAAGTCGCAGATCAGCAGGCGGGACGCGGTGATTTCCGCGAAGCCGTAGCCGTAGGGATTGACCAGGAACAGATCGTCACGGCCCGGCACGATGGCGGAGAGGTGGTTGCAGATGCCCTCCTGCAGGCCGAGCTTCGCGGCGGCGCGGAAACAGGCGGCCAGGTCGATGCGGGCCTGCTGCACCGCGTTCGCGTCCAGGTCGGTGTTGCGCAGGATGGCCGGCGCTTTAGGGACTGATGCTTTGGGCTTGAGGGCATGGGCCATGCGGGGCGCTCCGGTTGCGCCTAAAGGCTTGCAGGAAGTGCCGCCGCGGGCAAGATGCAGCCGTCAATTCAGGAGCGACCAACATGTCCCAAACGAATCAGCGCATCGACGGCAAGCGGCTATGGGACAGCCTGATGGGGTTCGCCGAAATCGGCGCCACCCCCAAAGGCGGCGTCCGCCGCCTGACGCTGACCGATGTCGATCGCCGTGGGCGGGAGAAGTTCCGCACGGAGTGCGAAGGCGCCGGCCTGACGGTGCGGGTGGACGAGATCGGCAACATGTTCGCCCGCCGCCCGGGCCGCGATCCGTCGCGGCCGCCGGTGCTGCTCGGCAGCCACCTGGACAGCCAACCCTCCGGCGGAAAATTCGACGGCGCCTTAGGCGTGATCGCTGGGTTGGAGGTGATGCGCAGCCTGAACGATCTCGGCATCGTCACCGAGGCGCCGGTCGAACTGATCAACTGGACCGACGAGGAAGGCAGCCGCTTCGGCCATTCGCTGATGGGCTCCGGCCTATGGGCCGGCGTATATACGCGCGACAAGGTGTACGCGCTGACCGATACTGAGGGCGTGACGGTCGAGGCCGCGCTCGATGGCATCGGCTATCATGGCCCCGAACCGGCGAAGCCGTTTCCGGCCGACGCGTATTTCGAACTGCATATCGAACAGGGCCCGATCCTGGAACGCGAGCAGAAGCAGATCGGCATCGTCACCGGCGCCCAGGCGCAGGTCTGGTACGACGCCGTCGTGACCGGACAGGACAGCCATGCCGGCACCACGCCACCCTCGGCCCGCAAGGATGCCCTGGTCTGCGCCGCCCGTATCATCGACCTGGTCGATCGGATGATGCGGGCGCGTGGCGAGGACGGGCGTGGCACGGTGGGCCAGTTGCTGGTGTCGCCCAACAGCCGAAACGTGATCCCCGGCGAGGTGCGCTTCTCCGTCGAGTTCCGCCACCCAGACGATGCCGAACTCGACCGCCTGGACGCCCAGTTCCCGCGCGAGGCCGGTTTTCTGGCACGCGATTGCGGCGTCAAATTAGAGCTGACGCAGCTGTTCAAGATCCCCGCCCAGCCGTTCGATCCCGCCTGCGTCGATCTGGTGCGCCAGGCCTCCGCCCGGCTGGGCTATCCCGCGCGCGAGATTGTTTCAGGCGCCGGGCATGACGCGGTGTACGTCGCCCGCCACGTGCCGACGGCGATGATTTTCACCCCGTGCAAGGACGGCCTCAGCCACAACGAAGCGGAGAGCATCGAGCCGGAAGAGGCAGAAGCCGGCTGCCAGGTGCTGTTCGAGGCGGTGCTGGCGCGCGCCAACCGGGTGCTCTGATGACCGAACTGCCGCCGCTCGACACATCGATGCTGCCGCCGGGCATCCGCTCCCGCTTCGTGGACGGGATCAACGGATTGCGTGTCCACTATCTGGAAGCCGGCTACGAGATGCCGGGACGGCCCTGCCTGTTGTTGCTGCATGGCTTCCCGGAACTGGCGTATTCCTGGCGCAAGGTGATGGTGCCGCTGGCGGCCGCCGGATATCACGTCGTCGCGCCGGACCAGCGCGGCTATGGCCGGACGACGGGATGGGATCCGGACTATGACGGCGATCTTGGCTCGTATCGGCTGCTCAATCTGGTCCGCGACACGATGGGGCTGGTGGCGGCGCTCGGGTACCGCTCCGTGGCCGCCGTCGTCGGACATGATTTCGGCGCTTCGGTGGCGGCATGGTGCACGCTGGTGCGACCGGACATCTTCCGTGCCATGGCACTGATGAGCGCACCCTTCGCAGGCCCACCGGCGCTGCCGCTCGGCACCGCGGTGCCCACGCCGGTGCCGGATGTTCATGAGGCGCTAACTCGGCTGGATCGGCCGCGTAAACATTACCAATGGTACTATTCCACCCGCCCGGCCAATGTAGATATGCAGAACTGCAAGCAGGGCGTACGCGATTTCCTGCGTGCGTACTACCACCACAAAAGCTCCGACTGGAAGCAGAACCAGCCCTTCCCGCTGCAGTCATGGACTGCCGGGGAACTGGCAAAGCTGCCGACCTACTACGTAATGGATCTGCATCAGGACATGGCGGAAACGGTAGCGGCCGAAATGCCTTCTCCGAATGAGATTGCCGACAACAAATGGCTGCCCGATAGCGAACTCTCCGTCTACGCGCGCGAATATGAGCGCAACGGCTTTCAGGGCGGCCTGCAATGGTATCGCTGCCGCACCGGTGGGGCATTCAACGCCGAGTTGCAGATTTTCTCCGGGCGAACGATCGACGTGCCTTCGGTTTTCATCGCCGGAATGCAGGATTGGGGAATTTACCAAACCCCCGGCGCGATCGACCGCATGCGGACATCGGCCTGCACGGACATGCGCGGTTGTCACTTGCTCGACGGAGCCGGCCACTGGGTACAGCAGGAACAGCCGGAGCGGGTAGCGAAGTATTTGCTTGAGTTTCTGGACACGCTTGCCTGAGGGACCGTATCGTCGGCGTGAGTCAGGCCAAGAAATAGGCCATTCGTTCCGGCCGCCAACGTCCAAGTAAACAACGGGAGGTCCCTGGCATGGCATCAAGCGCCACCATCTTTTCCGGCTCCATTCCACAGCTTTACGACCATTATGGCGAAGGGTTGTTGTTCGGGCCCTATGCCGCGGATCTCGTCCGGCGGCTTTCCGGCCTGACCGAAGGTCATTTGCTGGAAACCGCCGCCGGCACGGGCATCGTTACCCGGGCTTTGGCTCAAGCTCTACCGGCTGGCGTGGAGATCGTAGCGACCGACCTCAACCAGCCCATGCTCGAACATGCGGCAGCGAAGCCGGACATGGGCTGCGTGCGGTGTCAGCAGGCGGACGCGCTGGCGCTTCCGTTTCCAGATCGTGCCTTCGACGTGGTCGTATGCCAATTCGGCATCATGTTTTTCCCCGATAGGGCAGCCGGCATGCGAGAGGCTCGCCGCGTGCTGAAGCCAGGCGGGCGGTTCCTGTTCAGCGTCTGGGACCGGCTGGCGGAGAACCCCGTCACGGCCGCCGCCGTGTCCGGGTTGGCCGAACGCTACCCGTCGCATCCGTCCTGGTTCATGGAACGAACGCCGCACGGCTACCATGCCCCGGAAACGATTCGAGCAGACCTGCGCAAGGCCGGTTTCGCCGATGCCGCCATCGAAACCGTGCGACTGACCGGTCATGCAGCGAATGCCGGCAGCGTGGCAAAAATGATGTGCCAGGGCTCACCGATGCGCGGAGAGATCGACGCATTGGACCCCGGCGGCCTGGATGCCGCGACCGGGGCAGCGGCGGCTGCGGTTGCGGTGCGCTTCGGCGATGGACCCCTCACGGTGCCTTTACAAGCGCTGGTGATCGAAACGGCGGCCTGAAGCGAAGCGCATCGCCGGGCACTCTTGCCCACCCGGCGCGGAGCCCGCAAGATCGTGACCAACCACGCAAGGGAGACGATCCAAATGGCCTTCTACGAACTCCGTCAATACAAGGTGCTGCCCGGCAAGATGGATGGCTGGGTGCAGATCATGGAGCAGGAAATCATCCCCTTCCAGGTCTCCAAGGGCATGGTCATCACCGGCAGCTATCGCGGCGAAACAGACGAGTCTGTGTATGTCTGGATCCGCCGATTTGAGAGCGAGGCCGAACGGGAGGCCCTCTACAAGGCCGTGTACGAATCGGATTTCTGGAAGAAGCAGATTTCGCCAAAGGTGCCGGAGTATCTTGACCGCTCGGCGATCCAGGTGGCGCGGATCGTACCCACCCCGAAATCCGTCGCGCAATAGGCGCCCGCATCATGGCCCGGGGGCTTCTGCTGGTCGGCTTCGATTTTACCAACGCGCACACGGACGAGTTCCACGATTGGTATGATTTGGAACACATCCCCGAGCGCCAGCGCGTGCCCGGTTTCGGCACCTGCGAGCGCTGGATCTGCGCGAGCAATCCAAAACAGGCAGTCGCCAGCTACGATTTGGACTCGCTCGACGTACTACGCAACGATGCCTACAAAGCCATCGCGTTCGAGAACCTCTCGGTCTGGTCCAAGCGCGTCACCGCGATGTGCACGCGGCTGATCCGCTTCGACGGTGTGCAGATCCTGCCCGGCGACCACCCGGCCCCGGCCGGGGCCGGCGGCCTGTTGGTGAATGCGATGAACGTGGTTTCCGAGCACGAGGCGGATTTCAACGCCTGGTACAACGAGGAACACATACCCGCCCTCGCCGCCGTCCCCGGCGTGATCTCTGCCACGCGCTACCGAGACGATACCGGCACGCATCGCTATCTGGCGCTGTACCATCTGGCCAATGCGGACGTGCCGAACGGACCGGTCTGGAAAGCCGCCGCCGCCTCGCCCTGGACCGACCGCCTGCGGCCGCATTTCCGCGACCATCTGCGCATCCTGACCGGAGCCTATACCCGCAACGCATAACCAACGACGAACCGGGGCCGGATAGCGATGTTGCGGGACTTCCTGCGATCGTTAGCGCCGCCGACTCCGGGCAGTCCGCGCTTCATTGCAGCCATCGTCATGGCGCAGGTGCTGACGCAGATCGGCGCCTTCACGCTGCCGGCGCTTCTGCCAGGTTATATCGACCGCTGGAACCTGTCGGGGGCCGCAGCCGGCTGGCTGGTCGGCGTCTTCTTCGCCGCCTATGTCGCGGCCGTGCCGGTCCTGCTGGCGATGACCGACCGGCTACCGGCGCGGCATATCTACCTGGCTGGCACGGGCCTAACCGCCCTCTCCCATCTCGGATTCGCACTGTTCGCCGATGGCTTCTGGTCGGGTTTTGTGCTGCGCGCGATCGCTGGAATCGGCTGGGCCGGCGCCTACATGCCTGGCCTGAAGGCGGTCGCCGATCCGCTGCAAGGCACCGCACAATCGCGCGCGGTATCATTTCATGCTGCTGGCGTCGGGATTGCCGGGGCGGCTTCCTTCGCCATTGCCGGCTTTCTGAACGCGTTGGCGGGACCCACGGCAGCGTTCCTGGCCGGAGCAGCCGCGGCAGCTTGTGCCTTCGCCATCGCCGCCTGGACGATGCCCGACAAATTGCCGGCGCGCGCCCATGCGCCGGCGCCTGCGGTGCTCCTGGATTTTCGGCCGGTGCTGCGCAACCGCGCGGCGATGGCCTGGATCATCGGCTACACCGTACACACCTGGGAACTCGCCGCGCTACGGGCCTGGGGGGTGACATTCCTGGCTTGGACGGTTGCGCGCCAAGGAGCTCCGGCTTGGCTGCCTGGCCC
Organism: uncultured Acetobacteraceae bacterium; assembly: GCA_903847525.1. Classification (GTDB taxonomy): domain Bacteria; phylum Pseudomonadota; class Alphaproteobacteria; order Acetobacterales; family Acetobacteraceae; genus PALSA-911. Next base: position 12,439 of record CAINEA010000217.1, read on the forward strand.
CACGACCCTGTTCACGCTGGCGGGCCTGGCCGGCGTGGCGATTTCGGTGACGGGCAATGAACTGGCCCAGCGCTTCGGCCGATCCCAGGTCGTGCTGCTGGCGATGATCGCCGCTGCTGCGCTGTCGCTCTGCGCGGGCTGGAGCGCGGCGATCTCCGCACCGGTCGCCGCGTTGATCGTGGTAATCTGGAACGCCACGATTTACCTCGATAGCTCCGCCCTGACGGCCGGCACCGTCCAGACGGCGGTGCCGCATTTGCGTGGCGCGACGATGGGACTGCACAGCATGGCCGGTTATGCCGGCGGCTTCGTCGGCCCTCTGGTGGTGGGCCTGGCGTTGGACCTGACCGGCGGCGGCACCTTGCTTGGCTGGGGTGTCGGCTTCGGACATTTGGCCCTTGTCACGATGGCCGGGCTCGTTGTGCTGCGGCGTATGGCCCGGCCGACGTGAGCGTGCAACCTGAAGCCTAGGCGAAGATCTCCCCCAGCCGCCGGATCGAGGCCAGCGCCTTTTCCTGTTCCAGCCCCGGCCACTGCACCCGCATGGAGAAATGGTTGACCCCCAGCGCCTCGCGCCAGCGGGCGATTTCCTCTTTCACGAATACCTTGTCGCCGATGATGAAGCGGTCGCGCGCCAGTTCCTCGAAGCTCATCGTCGCGGTCGGGCTTTCCATGCCCCAGGCGGCGTAGGAATTGTATTTGTATTCGAGCGCCGCGCGACATTCGGCCATCGCGGTCGCGTGGTTGGCACCGACATAGCATTCCCGCGCCATTGGAAATTCCGTCACCGTCTTACCCAACGTCGCGAGTTCCTCGCGATAGATCTTCATCAGCGGCAGGGTCGCGCCCAGCGTGGTGGCGTTGGCAATCAGCCAGGCATCGCCGATCCGCGCAGCGCGTCGAACCGCAGCCTCCACCAGCCCGGCGATCCAGACCGGCGGGCCAGCGGGGCGCGTCGGGGACAGGCTGATGCCCTCGTTCTCCACCGAGTAGAACTTGCCCTTGAACGTGACCTTGCCGCCGGCCCAGAGCAGCCGCATCAGCTGGATGCTTTCGGTCAACCGCGCGGCTCGTTCCTTCAGCGATACGCCGAAGGCGCCGAATTCGCCGGTGCGGTAGCCGAGCCCAACGCCCAGGATGAAATTGCCCCCACTCAGCACGTCCATCGTCGCGGCTTCCTCGGCCACGTGCACGGGGTTCAGCAACGGCAGCAGCAGGATGTTGCCGCCGATCGTCATGCCCTCGGCTTCGCGCAACAGATAGGCCATCATCGGTGCGATCTGCAGCATTTGCAGCGGGGCGGTGAGGTAGTGGTGCGGAAAAAGCAAGGAAGAGAATCCGGACTCACGGGCCACCCGCACCTGTTCCACCAGTTCCGGCACCCGCGCCGCGACATTGTCACCCTCGGGAAATTGGGTGTTGATGAACATTCCGACCTTCATGGCGCTCTCCGCTGCTTAAGGCGGCAAGCCTAGCCCGCGCCCGCCACCGGGTCATCCCATGGGCAAACACCCTGCCCAACGCCACCGCCCAACACCCCAGGGTTTCGTCCCTGGGTATTGCCCAAGCCGAAGCCTTCCCGTAACACGCCCCGCGACAAGGAGTGCCCCATGGCAGGCCCGAGCGATACGCCGACCGACAACCCCGCCCTCGCCGTTCAGGCTGCGATCCTGGCTCGGCCGATGACCCCCGAGCGGCGCATGGCCGATGCCATCCGCGCGCTCGCCATCGACGCCGTGGAGGCCGCGAAATCCGGCCATCCCGGCATGCCGATGGGCATGGCGGACATCGCCACCGCCCTCTACAGCCGGGTGCTAAAATTCGATGCCGCCGATGCGCGCTGGCCAGACCGCGACCGCTTCGTGCTGTCCAACGGCCACGGCTCTATGCTGCTGTACGCGCTGCTGCACCTGACCGGTTATGACGGCATGGGCATCGAGGACATCAAGAGCTTCCGCCAACTGCACTCGATCACCGCCGGCCATCCCGAATACGGCGAACACCCGGGGATCGAGACCACCACCGGCCCGCTGGGCCAGGGTCTCGCCAATGCCGTCGGCATGGCATTGGCCGAACGCATGCTGGCTGCGCGCTTCGGCAAATCCCTGGTGGATCACCGCACTTATTGCTTCGTCGGCGACGGCTGCCTGATGGAAGGTATTTCGCACGAGGCGATCGACTTCGCCGGGCACCTGAACCTGGAGAAACTGACGGTCCTGTGGGACCACAAC
>CAINEA010000218.1 GCA_903847525.1 uncultured Acetobacteraceae bacterium
ACATGGGAAGCTTGACTCATGCCGCGACTCGCGTGTCAACCGTCGATCAGCGATCGACTACCTGGGCAGTTACCATTTAACTGGATTTATACGACGGCTAAGGGCGCTCCGCCAAGAATTCAGGTGCCATGATCTGAGGCATCGCTTCGCCTCCGTCTTATCCAGGCGACCGGCGATATCCCAGCCTTGCAGGCGATCCTGGGTCACAAGACCATCGCGATGACCATGCGATACGCTCATATGGTGACCGATCATCTGCATCGTGCGATGGAGGTTCTTGACACAAAACCCGGCACAATCGGCGCGGTTTCTGGCGGCAGAGGCGTTAAAGCGCTGCCTGATATTCCGAAAATGTCAATTATATTAATTACTTCTGGCGGAGAGGGTGGGATTCGAACCTACGGTACCGGTGAAGGTACAACGGTTTTCGAGTTTGCTAACGACAACTGTTGATTGGGTTCTCGGCAAGGATTCGTAGCGTCATCAGTGGGTTGCCGGAAGATCGGTGAATCGGGTCCATCTATCCGGCAACCACGTAGTCGGCACAGCGAACTGCGGCGCGGCAATCAGCGGTTCTCACATAGATTGTCGCGCCATACCGGGGGCAGCGCCCCATAAGCGCGAACGTAAGGAATAGCTCATGTTATATCAGTAGGTTATGAATTTCGACATTGAACCAAAATCGTAGTCCAACCCCAAATCTTCAAACTTCGGCCCAAATCTCGACCTCGGTGATAAAAGCTATAAGGTCCGTGATTCGCTCGGACGCCAACGATCCAGTTATCAGCAGATTCGAAGCCTGCGGTCGTTGCCTTAGATTCGCGCGTATGGGGCAGCGCCCCTGGCCTTCCTTCCCCCGACGACCGTGATAGGGTCGCGCGATGATCAACATGAGCCGGGTTCTGCACCGTTCCGCCTCCACTCCGCCGATTGCCGTTCGCGGCGAAGGCCTTCTGCTTCATCTCGCCGATGGCACCGAGATCATCGACGCGTCGGGTGGCGCGGCGGTGGCCTGCCTCGGCCATGGCAACCAGCGCGTGGCGAAGGCCATCGCCGATCAGGCGAGCAAGCTCGCCTATGCCCATACCGGCTTCTTCACCAGCGAGCCGGCCGAGGCGCTGGCGGATATCGTGCTGGACGGCTCGCCGGGCGGGCTGACCCACGCCTATTTCTGCTCGTCGGGGTCGGAGGGCACGGAGGCGGCGCTGAAGCTGGCGCGGCAGTATTTCCTGGAGATCGGCCAGCCGGCGCGGGAGAAGTTCATCGCGAGGTGGCAGAGCTATCACGGCAACACGCTCGGTGCGCTGGCTGCCGGCGGCAATGCGATGCGCCGCGCACCCTATGCCCCGATCCTGGCGCCGGCGTTCAGCCATGTGTCACCGTGTTTTTCCTATCGGTTCCAGAATGCCGGGGAGAGCGACGCGCAGTATCTGGCCCGCCTGACCGAGGAACTGGAGGCGGAGTTCCAGCGCCTGGGGCCGCAGAACGTGATCGCCTTCATCGCCGAGCCGGTGGTGGGTGCGACCACCGGCTGTGTGGCGGCTATTCCCGGCTATTTCCGTGCGGTGCGGGAGATCTGCGATCGCCACGGCGCGCTGCTGATCCTGGACGAGGTGATGTGCGGCATGGGACGCACCGGCACCCTGCATGCCTGGGAGCAGGAAGGCGTGTTCCCCGATATCGAGATCGTCGCCAAGGGCCTCGGCGGCGGCTACCAGCCGATCGGCGGCATTCTGATCGGCGGCAAGATCGTCGATGCCATCCGCGCTGGATCGGGCGCGTTCATGCACGGCCACACCTACCAGGCGCATCCGGTGGCGTGCGCGGCGGCGTTGGAGGTGCAGCGCATCATTCGCGACGACGACCTGCTGGCCAATGTCCGCGCGATGGGTGCGAAGCTGGAAGCCAGCCTGATCGAGCGTTTCGGCAACCACCGCCATGTCGGCGACATCCGCGGCCGTGGTCTGTTCTGGGCGATTGAATTGGTGGCCGACCGGGCGACCAAGAGGGTGTTCGACCCTAAGCGGAAGCTGAACGATCAGGTGAAACGCGAGGCGCTCGCCCGTGGGCTGGCGGTCTATCCGATGGGCGGGACGATCGATGGGGTGCAGGGGGATCACGTGATCGTCGCGCCGCCCTATATCTGCACGGTCGAGGATATCGGCAGAATCGTGGATCGCCTGGGTGCCGCTGTGGATGCGTCCCTGGCGTCCTGATCGTTGGAGCGGCGGATGAACGAGACAATCCAGGCGGATGTATGCGTGGTGGGCGCCGGCCCGGTCGGCGGCACTCTGGCCTGTCGGCTGGCGGCGGCCGGCATTTCCGTAGTCGTGGTGGACCGCGCGGCCCTGCCGCCGATGGAGCATCCGGCCTTCGATGGCCGCGCCTATGCGATCGCAGCCGGGTCACGGCGGTTGCTGGAGGATGCCGGATTGTGGCAGCGGCTGAGCGAGCCGGCCTGCCCGATCGAGGATATCCACGTCACCGATGGCAAAATTGGCCGGCCGGCCTCGCGCCTGTCGCTGCATTTCGACCATCGGGAGGCGCAGGACCCGCCCGAGCCGTTTGGTTGGATGGTAGAGGCGCGCAGCCTGCGCGTGGCGCTGAACGCGCATCTGGCGGACACCCCGGCCGTGCGTGTGTTCGCCCCGGCCACGGCGGAGGTGGAACGCACGCAGGACGGCGCCACCGTGCGGATCGCCGGCGGGCCCACCATCGCCTGCCGCCTGGTGGTGGCGGCGGAGGGCCGCAACTCCCCGCTACGCGAGGCGGCCGGCATTGCAGTGACCCGCTTGCCCTACGGCCAGACCGGCATCGTGACGGCCATCGCCCATGAACGGCCGCACCATAATTCCGCGCTGGAGCATTTCCTGCCCGGCGGCCCGTTCGCGCAGCTGCCGATGTGCCCGAGCCCGGATGCCGAGGCGGGTGGTGTGGCGAATGTCTCCGCCGTGGTCTGGACCGAGCGCGACGCGATGGCGGACCGGATCCTGGCGCTGGACGATGCGCGCTTCGCGCGGGAGATCGCGCGGCGCATGGGCGATCATCTTGGCGCGGTGCGCCCACTCGGCCGGCGCTGGAGCTACCGGCTTTCGGCCATGCACGCGCACCGTTACACCGACACGCGGCTGGTGCTGGTCGGCGATGCCGCGCACGGCGTGCATCCCATCGCCGGGCAGGGGCTGAACCTCGGCTTTCTCGATGTGATCGCGTTGGCGAAGGTGCTGATCGAGGCGCATGAGGCGGGCCAGGATCTCGGCGCACCGGAAGTTCTGGCCGGCTACCAGGGCGCACGACGGGGTGCAAACCTGACCATGCTCGCCGCCACCGACGGTCTGGACCGGCTGTTCAGCTCGGATAACCGGGTGCTGCGCGCGGCGCGCGACGTCGGCATCGGCGCGGTGGATCGCCTGCCCCGCCTGAAGCGGGCGTTCATGCGCCGGGCGATGGGCAGCTGACCGCTTCGCAGGCGATGCAGGCTTTGCGCCGGCGTGCCCAAGGCGGCAGGATACGACACCAGATCGGACCCTAACCGGCAGGCTTGCGAGGACGTCCCCACATTGACTTGGCTCCTGTGAATATGACGGAGGCGGTGCAGGCCCGCCCGCCTGCCCGCGCCCCTTTGATGCGCCAGCCGGACTTCCTGCGCCTCTGGTTCGTCGGGCTGGTGGTGTTCGTGGTGCGGTGGCTGGAGATGCTGGCGGTCGGGGTGTTCGTCTACCAGCAGACCGGGTCGGCCTTCCTGGTCGCGATGATGACGATGCTGCGGCTGCTGCCGATGGGGCTGTTCGGCGCCTGGTTCGGCGCCGCGCTGGAGCGGATCGAGCGGCGCACGACGCTGATCATCGTCGTGGTGATGATGCTGGCCAGCTCCGTGGTGCTGGCGCTGCTGGCCTGGACCGGGCATCTGGCGGTCTGGCATTTGGCGGCGGCCAGCTTCTGGAACGGCATGGGCTGGGCCACGGACAACTCCGTGCGCCGGGTGATGATCGGCGAGGTGGCCGGGCCGGACCGCATGAGCCAGGCGATGTCCATCGATGTCGGCAGCAACAATGCCAGCCGCATGCTGGGCCCGACGGTTGGCGGTCTGCTGCTGGCGGGGGTCGGGATCGAGGGCGCGTTCCTTGTCGGCGTGGTGCTGTATCTGCTTGCCGTGGTGGCGGCCTTCGGCGTGCGCTACCGCAATCCGGGCACCGGCGGCGGCCGGGTTTCCGTGCTGTCGCGCATGGCCGAGGGTTTCGCCCTGGTGCGGCGCGACCGCAAGCTGATCGGCACGCTGGTCGTCACCGTGATCTACAACGTCTTCGGCTGGCCGTTCGTGTCCATGGTGCCGGTGATCGGCAAGGACAATCTGCACCTCGACCCCGCCGGTGTCGGCATCCTCGCCAGCATGGATGGCCTGGGCGCGTTCGCCGGGGCCATCCTGATCGCGCTCTATGTCCGCCCGCCAATGTACAAATGGATCTATGTCGGCAGCGTGGTGATCTACCTGGTGCTGCTGTCGGCGTTCGCCCTGTTGGCCAATCCGCTGCTCGCCGGCATCACGCTGCTGCTGCTGGGCTTCGGCAGTTCCGGGTTCGGCATCATGCAGGCAACCCTGGTGTATCTCGCCGCGCCGCCGGACATGCGATCCCGCGTCATGGGCGTGCTGTCGGTCTGCATCGGCGTTGGCCCGATCGGTTTCCTGCTGCTTGGCGGCATGGCGGAGTGGATCGGCGCGCAGGCTGCGACGGTGGCCACGGGCGTGGAAGGGCTGCTGGCGATGGCGCTGACCTATCGCTGGTGGCGGCATATCTGAGGCTGCAGGCCGGCGCTTGTGAGAAGCCGGCGGACTCGCCAAGCTCGCCCGTAGATATAAAACCAAGGGGAAACCGACCATGAAGCAAGTTGCCGTCATCACCGGAGCCAACGGCCGGATCGGCCAGGCCACCTGCGCGCGCCTGATGCAGTCCGGCTATCTCGCGGTCGGCATCGATATCGGCGCCGATGGCGCGGGCAACTGGCCTTACTACCCATGCGACCTTGCCGACTTGGCCAAGATGGACGCGACCCTGTCCCGCATCGAGAAGGAGCACGGGCTGATCCGCGTGCTCTATAACAACGCAGGCGTCTACAACGACGGCAAGGATTATTTCGAACTGACGCCGGATCTGTATGACTTCACGATGGACGTGAACGTGAAGGTGCCGTTCTTCGCGACGCAATGGGTGGCGAAGCGGCTGATCGCCGAGGGCAAGGGAGGCTCGATCGTTTCAACCGCTTCGGTGGCGGGCCAGACGGGCAGTTCGGTGATCGACTACGGGGCGTCCAAGGCGGCGGTGATCAACATGACCAAGTCGCTCGGCCGCGCGCTCGGCAAGCACAACATCCGCGTCAATGCCATCGCGCCGGGCTTGATCGACACGGCGATGGGCGCGCGCGTGCCGGAAGCGGCGCGCGAACGCCAGTTGCACGCGAGCGCCCTGTTGCGGGTCGGCACCCCGGACGAGATCGCGTCGGTGGTGGATTTCCTGGTCAGCGACGCCGCAAGTTTCATCACCTGCACCACGATCGACGTGAACGGCGGTATCTGAACGGGATTGCCGGTCAGACCGGATCGAAGGCCGATTGGCGGGAGTTGACCCGGCGCAGGAATTCGCGGGAGCGATCATGCGCCGGACGGGTGAAGAAGATCTCGGGCGACGTGTCCTCGACCACTCGGCCGTCGGCCATGAACACCAGACGCGTGCCCACCTCGCGCGCGAACTGCATCTCGTGGGTGACAACCAGCATCGTCATGCCCTCACGCGCGAGACCCTGGATAACCTCCAGCACCTCGCCGACCAGTTCGGGGTCCAGCGCCGAGGTTGGCTCGTCGAACAGCATCAGGATCGGCCGCATCGCCAGGGCGCGGGCGATGGCAACCCGCTGCTGCTGCCCGCCGGAAAGCTGCGCCGGACGCTTGGCCATGTGTTCCGACAGACGCACCCGGTCCAGATGCTCGGCGGCCATCTTGCGTGCTTCCGCCAAGGGTGTGCCGAGCACGCGGTGCGGGCCGATCGCCACATTGTCGAGTGCGGTCAGGTGCGCGAACAAGTTGAAACGCTGGAATACCATGCCGATCTGGCGGCGCTTGCGCGCGGTCTGCGCCGGACTGTCCGGCACGATCTTCCCGTTGCGCGGCTCGCCTTCCATGTTGACCCCCGCCAGGACGATATCGCCCTCGGAAGGCACCTCGATGCGGTTGATGCAGCGCAGGACGGTGGATTTTCCAGCCCCGCTCGGGCCAATCACCATTACGATCTCGCCGGACGACACGTTCAGATCCACTCTGTCAACAACCGGAACCCCGGAGTAGATCTTCGACAGCCCACGGATCGCGAGCAGATAGGGGGAGGCTCTCATGCCAGATCGATCATGCGAGTCGGGCCTCGACATACTCCGATAGTTTCGAGAGTGCCGAGATCATCACCAGATAGAACACCGCCAGGAGGGCATAGAGTTCGAAAGGCGTGAACTTCGCGGCGATGATCGCCTGCGCCGCGCGGGTCAGTTCGACGATGGAGATGACCGACAGCAGGGACGAGCTTTTGACCAGCGTGATCACCTCATTGGTCAGCGGTGGGGTGATCCGGCGCAGGGACTGCGGCAGCAGGATGTAGAGGATGCCTTGGCGGTTGGTCATCCCGATCGCCTTGGCAGCCTCGGTCTGTCCGGCATCGATCGATTGCAGTCCAGACCGCACAATCTCGGCGATGAACCCGCCCGCATTGAACGACAGGGCCACGACGCCGCTCCAGAACGAGGAAAGTTCCAGTCCGAATTCCGGCAGCGCGAAATACACCAGGAACACCTGCACCAGGGCGGGCGTTCCCCGCACGAAATACACATAGGCCCGGACCACCAGGGTGATCAGCTTCATATCCGACAGACTTAGCAGCCCGGCGCTGATGCCGATGACGGTGCCGAAGACCATGGCCAGCGCCGAGATCTCCAGCGTCACCACAGCGCCCTGCAGCAGGTATGGTATGGAATACCAGATCACGCCCCAATCGAACGAATTCATGCAATGATCCTGGTGGTGTCGTGCACAGGCCTTAGGGCAGCACGGTCGGGATCACGTTCGGCGTATCCATGGTGGCGCCGAACCATTTCATCTGCAACTTGGATAGCTCTCCACTTGCCTTCATCTCGGCAAACTGTTCGTTGACGAATTTCAGGAAGGCCGTATCATCCTTGCGAAAGGCCATTCCGAAATACGCCTTGATGTCCTGTACGCCACCCACGGTCTTGAACAACCCGGGCTGGTCCTTCATCACCACCATCAGCGTGGACATCGAGTTGATCACGGCATCGAGCCGCTTGTTGATCAGATCGGCATAGGCTTCTGGATAATGTTCGTACAGCTTGATATCGGCGATGCCGGGCTTGCCGGCGGCCTTTTGCGTCTTGTCCCATTCGGTCAGGATATTCGCGCCCGCACTGCCAAGCTGCGCGCCTACCTTCTTCCCGCCCATATCGGCGCCGGATTGGATCGATGTCTCCCCAGCACGGATCAACAGCAGATTGCTGGCCTCGGCATAGGGCATCGAGAAGTTCAGCTTCTCCGCCCGATCCTTGGTGATCGTCATGCCGGACAGAACCGTATCGAACTTCTTGGTCAGTAAGGCCGCGATGATGCCGCTCCATTGCGTGTCCATGAACTTAGCCTTCACGCCAAGCCTTTCGGCGAAACGATTGCCGATGTCGATGTCGTAACCGATGATCTGGCCGTCCTTGATGAACTCATAGGGAACGTAGGCCGCCTCGACACCGACGATCATTTCACCGCGCTTTTTGATGTCGTCGAGCGTATCGGCGTGCGCACAGGACGCCGCAGCGAGGAACCCGATGGTGGCGAAGCCGGCGATCGCGAAAGACCTGAAACCCATGAAGCTCTCCTTGTGCGTGCTCGTTTTGCTGACGGCAGAAACACCACTCGCCATATCCGGCGGAAGGCGCATTTAACTCGAAGGCCGCGATGCAAGTGCCGTGCCTTCTTGGCCGGCCATTAAACTGCGCCCGATGGCATTCTTCTTGCTGACCGTGAATCAAGCCGCAGATGGCCCGGCACCGCAGGAGATGTAACGATGACCCAGACCCCAATCGCCATTCCGGCCCGGCGCGGCAAAGCCGCAATGGTTGCTGCGGGGCAAAGCATTCGGGTCATCAACACACATGGTGAGCAGGTGGTGGACACCTGGGCATTCAATTGCCAGGACATGACGGAATTCATGTCCATGGAGCATACCCGAGCGACGACACATCACCTGATACCGCGGATCGACGATGCGCTACTGACCAATCATCGCCGGCCGATCCTGACATTGCTGGAAGACACCGCCGGGGGCATTCACGATACGTTGATGGCAGCCTGCGACCGCTATCGCTACACGGAACTGGGCTGCACCGACTATCACGACAACTGTACCGATAATCTGGCCCAGGGTCTGGCTGACCTGGGCCTCGTGTCTCCGGAGACGCCGAGCCCGCTCAACCTGTTCATGAACATTCCCTGGACGACAGGCGGCAATCTGTCCTTCGACGCGCCGGTGTCGACCCCTGGCTGCTATGTGACGATGCGTGCGGAAATGGACCTGGTGATCGCGTTCTCCGCCTGTCCGCAGGATATCCTCCCAATCAACGGCAAGGCCGGCAAGCCGACCGAGGCGCATTTCGTGATCCTGCCATAAGGACTCTCAAACTGCCCAATTCTGAACCCAACCGATGTAAAATGGGCAGTCATTGAGCAGATAAAATTCGAAAGGCAGCATTATGCTTTTTCTCTGTGCATATGCATTACAGAGTTAAAACTCGCGCAAGGTATCGCGCAAGGTCGTCTGCGTATAGGCGGTCCTCATCAATCCCCGGCGCTGCAGCGCCGGCACCAGCCCTTCGGTGATCTCGGCGATGAAGCGGCGGCTGACGCGCTGGAACGGGCAGGAAATCAGAAAGCCATCGCCACCGACGGCCTCCATCACCTCCCCCATTCTTTCAGCCACGGTGTCGGGTGTGCCGATCAATTCGATCTCCGCCGGCACGCCACCGAAGCGCTCCGAGGCAAGTTGTCGCAAGGTCTTACCGCTGCCCCATTGGGCGAACTTATCCAGCGAGCCCTGCTCCCCGTTGGTGGTCAGTTTCGGCAACTCGGCGTCCAGATCGAACTGGGAAAAATCGATATCCGTCACCGTGGAGATGCTGGCCAGCGCGCGTTCGATATAGCGCGGCGAGGACACCATCCGGTGATGCTTGGCATACGCCTCCTCCTTGGTCTCGGCGACGATGGGATAGATCAGGAAAAGCACCTTGATGTCGTCCGGATTGCGTCCGGCCGCCGCCGCCCGGCTGCGCACGTCGTCGCGATAGGCCTTCATGCCCGCTACGCCATTGGCGGTGGCGATGATGGAATCCGCGTTGCGCGCGGCGAATTCCCGCCCGCGCGGCGACCCGCCGGCCTGTACGAAAACGGGCCGCCCCTGCGGGGAGCGCACCGTATTCAACGGGCCGCGGCACCTGAAGTATTTCCCCTTGAAGTTTATCGGATGGATCTTGGTGTGATCGGCATAGATGCCGCGTTCTCGGTCCTTTACCACCGCATCGGGTTCCCAGCTGTCGAACAGTTTGCAGACCAGGTCGACATATTCGTCCGCCATCTCGTAGCGCTGCTCGCGCGGCGGCAACTTTTCCATGCCGAAATTCTGCGCCGCGGAATCTTCTCCGCTGGTAACGATGTTCCAGCCGAACCGCCCGCCGGATATGTGGTCCAGCGTGGATGAAAGCCGCGCCAGCATGAACGGCGGATAGGCCATCGTGGACATGGTGGCGACCACGCCGAGTTTGCTGGTGCCCGCGCTGATCAGGGCGGCCAGCGGCATGGGGTCATGCTTGGGCACCTGCAGCGCGTGCTTCAGCGTGGCTGCCGCATCACCGCCATAGATGTCGGACACCATGAGCGTGTCCTCCAGCATGATGTAGTCAAAGCATGCCCGTTCCAAAGCCTTCGCCATATCCACGTAAAACTGGCCGTCCCAGGGCGATCCGCCGTTTCCAAGCGGCGTGTCCCACTCGTCCGGCGAGAAGTTCATGAACCAGCTGAGATGAAATTTCTTGTCGGTCATGGATCAGAATTCCAGCAGATTGTCGCGGAACTGCGAGTGGCCATAGGCCTTTCTTACTAGTCCACGCTGCTGCAACGCAGGCACCAGGCCGTCGGTAATCTCGGCAATGCTCCTGCGGCTCATCGACCCCTGGGTGAAGAGAAACCCATCTCCGCCGACCTCTTGCATCACCTCCGCCATCTGTCCGGCAACCTGATCCGGTGTTCCCACCAGATCCACCGACTGGCCTTGAGTTGTGTAGTCGATGATGGCCTGACGAAGGGTATTCTTGCCGGCCTTGCGTAGGAACTGCGCCAGACTGCTTTGGTGCCCATTCGTGGTCAGCTCGCGGAGGGGGGCGTCGAGGTCGAAACCGGAGAAGTCGATATTTGTACTCCAACCCATCTGCGCCAGCCGGACATCCAAATTCTTGCCGGCCTGCACGACCCGTTGCTTGGCACGCAGCTGCGCATCTTCTGCGCTATCGGACAGAATGGGATTTATCAAAAACAACGTCTTGCAGTCAGCCGGATCGCGGCCGCAGGAAACCATGTTGGCGACAATGTCGGCGCGGTACTGCTTCATCGCCTCGATCCCCTTGGGGTGCGCCACGATCGTGTCGGCATGCTGTGCTGCAAACATCCGCCCCCGTGCGGAACCGCCGGCCTGGGCGATCACCGGCCTTCCCTGCGGCGAGGGGCCGGAATTCAGCGGCCCGCGGCTCTTATAGTATTTGCCGGCATAGTCGATCGTGTGGACCTTGGTATGGTCGATCAGCACACCGCTTTCGCGATTGGCGACGATCGCTCCGGGTTCCCAGGAATCCCATAACTTCGTCACAACCTCGATGAACTCTTCCGCCATGTCGTAGCGGGTGTCGTGCTCGGGCAGCGCGTCGAAGCCGAAATTCTGCGCCGACAGGTCCGAACTGCCCGTCACCATGTTCCAGCCGCCACGACCGGAGGAAACCTGGTCCAGTGTGCTGACGATGCGCGCCACCAGATAGGGCGCATAGGCGAAGGTCGACAATGTCGGCACGATACCCAGCCGAGTGGTCGCCGCGGACACCAGGGCGGCAATAACGGATGGTTCCTGACGGGGGACGGACATGCCGTTCTTTAGAAATATCTCCCGCGAATTCTGCCAGTTCTGGCCGATATAGATCGAGTCCTCGAGCAGCAGATAATCAAAACCGGCACGCTCGATGTTGCGCGCCAGGTCCAGGAACAGGTCTGCGGTTCCCCACTCCTCGCTGATGTTGCCGGTCCAGGGCTCGCCCCACGCCTGAATGCTCGATCCCTGTAGAAACCACGCGAGATGAAAATGCTCAGCAGGCATGAGACCCCATTCCTTGATGTGATTGGAGCCTCCGGCAAAGCAAGAAGCAGGCCAGGAAATGGCAGAGCGATCAGGGAAAGGCAGTCAGGCCTGGGGTGGAGCCGCTAGCCTTACTCTGTCCCCAGCGGTTTGCCGGTCCGCTCTACCGCGTAGCGCAGAAGGGCTGCGCCGCGGTACACGCCGTGTACCATTTTGCTGTACGGGAGCACCACGAACAGCGCCAGGATCACGCCCAGGTGCACCGCCAGCGCGATCCCCATGCCGCCGGTGGAGCGAAGCGCCAGCAGCACCAGCCCGGTCAGCGCGGACAGCGCCAGCAGCACCAGCATCGCCACATCCATCCCAAGCAGGCCACGGGCTTTCGGTGCCGGGTCGTCGGTGAACTTCATCGCGAACAGCCCGCCCGTGCCGATCAGCAGGCCGACCCCGCCCAGCGTGCCCAACACGACCGGCAGGCTCAACAGCGAATACGGCGCGACCCAGCCCAGAAAATGGTGGAATACCGTGCCGGCCGTGGTGGCGGCCAGGCACAACATGAAGCCGTAGAACATGAAATGGTGCAGATAGCGCCGCGTCATGGAAAAGCTCTCGTCGCGGTCGTTGCAGCCATCCCCGCCGCCGCCGAGGTTCTTCAGCGTCAGGATGTCCCAGACCGCTTCACCGATGGCGCGGGTGGCGACGCCGGTGGTGCCGGCATCGCGCCAGAAATTGCGCGCCCCCATGAACATCGCCACCAGCGCATAGCCGAACGTCAGCAACCCCATCCACATCATCACCGGAAACGGAATCACTACGTAGAACGCGCCGGGCTCTACCGGCCAGGCGGTCAGCATCTGGGTCGAGCGAAACAGCATGGACAGCAACAGCACCAGCGCCAGGCCGCCGGCGGTGGCCAGAGAAACTACCACGCCGTTGCCTTGGAACAGCCGGGCCAGCGGTCGCGGCCAGGCGTATTGTTCGTAGCTCGCGGCCCGCACCTGGGCCATTGCCTGCGGCACGTTCACGCCGAACGGATGCGGTGGCGCGTACTGGCAGGCATAGAAGCAGCCCTGGCAGTTGTGACAGAGGTTGGCGAGGTAGTTCAGGTCGGCATCGGCGAACTCGCGGCGCAGTTCCATTGCTGGAAACACCGCGCAGAACCCCTCGCAATAGCGGCAGCCATTGCAGATCTCCATGAAGTGCCGGGCATCTGCCAGCGCCTCGATCTGCGTGACCGCGCCGATGGTAATCGTCTCAGTTGCGGGCATTCTTCGCCGCCTCCTGTCCCGCGATGCGGCCAAATATGGTGCCGATCGTCATACCGAACCCGGCGAGATAGCCGCGCCCCAGAATATTCCCTGCCATGATCTCACCGGAGGCGAACAAATTACCGGCCGGGCGGCCATCGTCCATCATCACCTGCGCGCGTTCGTTCACCCGCACGCCAAGATAGGTGAAGGTGATGCCCGGGCGCAGCGGATAGCCATAGAATGGTCCGACATCGATTGGCCGCGCCCAATGGGTCTTCGGTGGCATGATCCCCTCGGTGACGCAATCATCGAGCTTGCCGGGGTTAAAGCTACCCGCGCGCACCGCTGCGTTGTACTGCGCTACTGTCGCTTCCACCTTCGCCGGATCGGCGATGCCGAGCTGCACCGCCAGTTCGCGGATCGTGTTCGCCTTCTTCGCCGGATAGATCGACGGCATGAACATCTCGACGCATTTCTGGTCAAAGATGGAATAAGCGATCTGGTCCGGCTGCTGGGCGATCAGGCGGCCCCAGATGGCATAGCGCTTCGGCCAGAAATCCTCGCCCTCGTCATAAAAGCGGTCGCCGTCGCGGTTCACCACGATGCTGAACGGCACGCTGTCCAGCCTCGTGGCAATCCCGCCGTCGAACTGCGGCGCGCGGGCATCCAGCGCCACGGCATGGAACTGCGTGGGATCGCCGACCTGCGCGACGCCCTGGCCGAGCAGGCTTTTCAGGATCTTGCCCTTCGCATAGGGAGTGCCCCGGATAACGAAATTATCGACAGCATCCCCCCAATATTCCCGCATCCAGTCCAGATTGCCCTGGAACCCGCCGGAGGCGGCGACCACCATCTTGGCCCGCACGGTTTCCGGATAGCCGCGATAGGCGATGTCAGCGGAGCGGACGAAGCCGTCCTCCATCTTCAGGGCCAGCACCTCGGTGTCGTACAGGATCGTCACGCCCAGGCGCTCGGCGGTCAGGTAATAGGCATTCACCAGCGCCTTGCCGCCGCCGAGGAAGAAGGCGTTGGTGCGCGACAGGCTCAGCGTGCCTGTCAGCGACGGCTGAAAACGCACGCCGCTCTGCCGCATCCAGCCCGTAACACCCGCCGAGGCGCGAATGGTCATGCGCGCCAGTTGCTCGTCGGTATTGCCGCCGGTCACGCGCTTGAGATCGTCCCAGTACTCCTCTTCCAGATACGATTCCGTCAACACGTCGGTCGGCTGCTCATGCATGGAGCGGAAATTGCGTGTATGACGGCTGTTGCCGCCGCGGAACGCCTTCGGCGCGTGCTCCAGCAGCAGTACACTGCAACCGGCCTCGCGCGCGGTGATCGCGGCACACAGCGCGGCATTGCCGCCGCCCACCACCAGCACATCCCAGGTCTGGCTAAGGTCCTTCATCCGAAATCCTTCCGCGAATAACCAACGGTTCCTATACGAACGCCCCCAAGGCTTCGCAAGCTGACGCAGGTGCGGGTCAAGCGGGTGAAGGAAGCAAGGCGAGAGGGCGCTGCCCCCTCGATCCCCGCCAAAGGCTCGCCTTTGGAAACATCTAATAGATTTGGGAGTGCAAGGAGGTCCAACTCGGACCTCGCAGGGTCATGATCGGCTCTCCTTGCACTCCCAAACCTGTATCGGGTTCTAAGGGCTTGCGCTTAGCGGGATCCAGGGGCAGGGCCCCTGGCCTTCTTTCCCTTCCCCCGCTTTTGCCCCAAACTGCCGCAAAGCCTGACCGGGAGTGGACGATGCCAGCCGACGAAACTTCATCCAGAGCGTGGCACGAGATCGTGCGCGATACGCTGAAGGCGCACGATGTTCGCCTGGTCACCTACGTGCCCGACAACGTGCTGCGCCCGCTGATCGAGGCGATCCACGCCGATCCGTTCTTCACCGCCTTCACCGCCACCCGCGAGGAGGAGGCCGTCGGCATCGTCTCCGGCGCCTGGATGGGCGGCATGCGCGGCATTGTTCTAATGCAGACCAGCGGCTTCGCCACCTTGCCGAACGTGCTGGCCTCCCTGCCGGTGCCGTTCCAGATCCCGGTGCTGATGATGGTCTCGGAACGTGGTACCCTCGGTGAATTCAACATTGGCCAGGCGATGGTCGCGCGGACCATGCGCCCCGCACTCGACAGCCTGGGGATGGAACACCACACGCTGACCCGGCTGGACGAGGTGGAATTCATCGTCGACCGCTCGATCCGCCAGGCGGTCGCCACGCAGCAGCCGGTCTGCTGGATCCTCTCGCCGCTGCTGACCGGCGGAAAGGTCTTTGCGAAATGAGCGCCACGATGAGCAATGCCAACCACCCGCTGACCCGCGACCAGGCGAAGG
This sequence comes from uncultured Acetobacteraceae bacterium, assembly GCA_903847525.1. GTDB lineage: Bacteria > Pseudomonadota > Alphaproteobacteria > Acetobacterales > Acetobacteraceae > PALSA-911. Next base: position 15,020 of record CAINEA010000218.1, read on the forward strand.
TCATGAGCCGGTTCGACCTGATCAGCCGCATGGTCCGCAAGTTGCACAAGGACGAGGCCGTGATCGGCGGCATCGGCTACACCAATTTCGACCTCTGGGCAGCCGGACGACGGCCGCAGAACTTCTACATGCTCGGCAGCATGGGCCTCGCCGCGCCGATCGCGCTCGGCGTGGCGATCGCCCAGCCGGACCGCCGCGTGATCGGGCTGGAGGGCGATGGATCGATCCTGATGCAACTCGGCTCCCTCGCCACCATCGCCACAAGGGCGCAGAAGAACCTCGTCATTATCATCCTCGACAACGGCGCCTACCAGATCACCGGCGGCCAGGCCACGGCGACCCGAGCGGGCACCGACATCGTGGCGATGTCGCGCGGCGCTGGCATCGCACAGAGCTTCTGGGCGGCCGAGGAAGGCCATTTCGAGGAACTGATCGACCGCGCCATTGCCGAGGACGGCCCCTGGCTGATTGGCTGCCGCATCGACACAGCAGGCCCCAAGGAAACCACCGAACGCGACCCGGCACAGATTCGCGACCGCTTCATGCGCGGGCTCGGGGTGAAGAAATAGGCGATGGTTTGACCGTTCGCTGACCCGGGCTTAAGCCTGCGTCCAAATCCGGGTCGCAAAGCTCCCGGCATGACCAACGGAGGGAAAATTCATGACGCAGAAGCTGCGCATCGTGCTTGCCGCGCTTGTCTCCACGCTGGCCCTTGCCGGGGCCGCGATGGCCGAGACCGTTCGCCTCGGCGCGATCCTGCCGCTGACCGGCCCCGGCGCCGTAATCGGCACCCAGCAGCAGCGCGGCATTCAGTTGGCTGTCGAGCAGATCAACGCCAAGGGCGGCGTGCTCGGCAACCCGATTGAGGTGATCTTCGAGGATAATCAGGCCAAGCCGGACCAGTCCGTGCTGTCGTTCAACAAGCTGGTCGATCTGCAGCACGTGCCGATGATCTTCTCTGCGTATTCCGGCCCGACTCTGGCGATGGCGCCACTCGCCACGCGCAAGAAGATATTGCTGGTGAACGGCGGCGCCCAGGCCGACAAGCTGGCCGATGCCTCGCCCTATCTGATCAACACCATCCCCACCATCGGCGGTGAGGTGGAGGTCATGGTCCGCTACCTGATGAGTCAGGGCAAAAAGACCGGCGCGATCCTGTTCGAGAACGATGCGGCAGGCATCTCCGGACGGGATAATTATTTGAAATACTATCCCGCAGGCGGCGGCACGCTGGTCGGTCAGGAGCCCACGCAGTTCGGCCAGACCGATTTCCGTCCCGCCCTGCTGAAGGTCGGCGCCGCCAACCCGCAGGTGATGCTGGTCGCTATCACGGCCGGCCTGCAGCAAATGGCGCAACAGTACAAGCAGCTCGATCAGAAATACCAGGTGGCCGGCACCAGCTTCTTTGCCGATCCGCAGACGATCGCCGATCCGGCGGCAGAGGGCTTCATCCACACCCAGGTCCGCATCGACGCACCCGCCGAACTGGCAGACGCGTTCAAGAAGAAATTCGACGCCAATTTCGACTTCTTTGCCAAGCAGTACTACAACGCCACCCTGGTGGTCGCGAAGGCGCTGGAAAAGGTGCTGGCCGATAAGCAGCCCGTCACCGGCGAAAATCTGCGCCAGGCCATCTTCGACATTCGTAGCTTCCAGGGCCTGATCCCGATGGAGTTCAAGTCCAATACCGCGACCATGGTGATGGACATCAATGTGATGCGCGGCGGCAAGGATGTCCGGCTGACGGAAATGAAGTCCGAATAAGCCACTTCCCCGCGAATAGTCTGGCACCGGCCGATGATTCTTCTGCAACTATTGATCAACGGCCTGGTGACGGGCTGCGCGCTCGGCGTGGTCGCGATCAGCTTCTCGCTGGTCTATTCCACGATCAAGATCTTCCATGTCGCCCATGCCGGGGTTTACACCCTGGCTGGCTACATTGCCTGGTCGCTAAGTACCCGAGGCGTGCCGAGCCTACTCGCCTTCGCTGGCGCGATCGCGTTCTGCGCGCTGGTCGGCGCCGGTATCCAGCAATTCCTCTATCGCCAACTGGAACGCCGGCGAGCCTCGCATTTGGTGGTGCTGATTGCCTCGCTGGGCATGCTGGCGGTGATCCAGAACCTGATCGCCGGCATCTACACGCCCAACATCCTGCAGTTCCAGATCGGCTGGAGCCAGACCACGCTCCGGGTAGCCGGCGTGCTGCTGTCCTATACGCAGTTGCTGACCGTTGCCATGGGGATCGCCGCCTATCTCGGCATGATGTTCTTCGCCCACCGGACCGCGCTGGGCAAACGCATCCGCGCCGTGGCTTCCAACCCGTTCCTCGCGGATATCACCCGGCTCGAACCCAAACGCGTCTATGTCATCGTCATCGCCATTGCTTCCGCCGTCGTGGCGCTGCCGGGCGTGCTGGTGCCGCTCGATTTCGGCCTGCAGCCCTATAGCGGCGTGAACGCGCTGCTGACCGCCACCATCGCGATGATCGCCGGCGGTATCGGCAGCATCAGCGGTGCGTTCTTCCTCGCCATCGGCATCGCCGTCGTGCAGAACCTGTCGCTGCTGGTCATCCCCGGCGAATGGAGCATCGGCGTCACGTTCTTCATCTTCGTCATCTTCATGCTGTTCAGGCCCACCGGCCTGTTCACGGCGCGCTGACGGGGGCGGAGATGGATTTCTGGTACACCTATATCGTCCTGGCCGAGATCTACGTGCTGCTCGGCCTGTCCACCAACCTGCTGGTCGGCATTGTCGGCATCTTCTCCGTGTCCCAGGCCGCGGTGTTCGGCGTCGGCGCCTATATCGTCGCAGCCGCAACCATGAACGACACGCTGTCCTTCGTGCCCGCCCTGCTGATCGCTTCCGCCTGCGGGCTGGCGCTGAACGTGCTCGTCACGCTGCCATCCCTGCGCGTTTCAGGCGACTACTTCGTCGTCACGTCCTTCGGCATCCAATTGCTAGCGACCGCGATCTTCACCAATTGGACGGAAGGAACCGGCGGCGCCAACGGCCTGCCCGGCATTCCGCCGCCGGATATCTTCGGCCTGGCCGTCACCGAAACCCGCCAGTTCCTCGTGCTCTCCAGCGTGCTCCTGTCGCTCGGTTGCCTGGCGTTCTGGCTGGCCATGCGCGCGCCCTATGGCCGCCTGCTGCGCGCCATCCGCGAGGATGAACTGGCCGTCGCCGCCGCGGGCAAGAACATCCTGTTCGCCAAGGTCTCCGCAGCCGCGCTCGCCGGTGCCTTCGCCGGTTCCGCCGGCGGGCTGTACGGCAGCTTCCTGTCCTTCGTCGATCCGTCCTCGTTCGATCTGGATGCCTCGATCCTGCTGCTGACGATGGTTGTGGTGGGGGGCGCACGTACGCTGACGGGCTCGATCATCGGCCCGTTCGTGCTCTTGGCGCTGCCGCAGCTGCTGGCGCTGGTGGATATCCCCACCACGATCGCCGCGGCTTCCCGGCAATTGATCTACGGCGTGCTGCTGATCGCTTTCATGCTGTTCCGCCCGCAAGGCCTGGCGGGAGAGAAATTATGAGCGCCTATCTCGCGGTTTCCGGCGTCAACAAAAGCTTCGGCGGCCTGCAGGCGCTGCACGACACGAATTTCGAAATCACAAAGGGCAAGATCACATGCCTGGTCGGCCCCAACGGCGCCGGCAAGACAACCATCTTCAACGTCATCACCGGCTTCCTGCCGCCCGACACCGGCGGTGTGACCTTCCAGGGCCGCTCGCTCGATGGCCTCACGCGCCAGCAGATCGTGCACCAGGGCATCGCCCGCACGTTCCAGAACCTGCGGCTATTCATCGATCTCACCGCGCTCGACAACGTACTCGCCGCCATTCCCGGCCAAGCCGGTGAAACCCCCTGGGGGGCGATCTTCCGGCCCTTTCACACGGCCGCGGTACAGACCCGGATGCGGGAGCAGGCGCGCGAGATACTCGATCATGTCGGCCTCGCCGACCGAGCCAATGATTACGTCCGAAACCTATCCTATGGCGAACAGAAACTCCTCTGCGTCGCCCGGGTTCTGGCCACCGGTGCGGAACTGCTGCTGCTCGACGAACCGGCCTCGGGCATGAGCGCCGGCGCGCTCGACAACATCATGGCCCTGATGCGCCGCCTGCAAACCGAGGGCAAGACCCTGCTGGTGGTGGAACACAACACCCGCGTCGTGCAGCGCATCGCCGACGAAGTGCTGTTTCTCCATCAGGGCCACCTCATGGCCCAAGGCACCGCGGACGAGATCACTTCCGACCCGGAACTGGCAAAGATCTATTTCGGCGGGGCGATCTGACCATGCTGCTGCGCCTCTCCTCCCTCGCCGCCGGCTACGGCTTGAAAACCGTCATCTCCGACGTCTCTTTCGCGCTGGAACCCGGTCAGATCATGGCGTTCCTCGGCCATAATGGCGCCGGCAAAACCACCACGCTGAAAACCATCATGGGCCTGCTGCCGCCCCGGGCCGGCGAAGTGCAATTCGACGATAAACGCATCGACCGCCTGTCGGTATCGGACCGCGTCGCCATGGGCCTGCGCCTGCTGCCCGAAGGCCGCGGCATCTTCCCCGACCTCTCCGTCGCCGAAAATATCGATGTCGTCGCCGCCCGCAACTGCGGCCCCGGCGCGATGTTCGAAATCGACGACGTCTACAAACTCTTCCCCGTGCTGGACGAGCGTCGGACTACCCGCTCCGGCAGCCTGTCCGGCGGACAACAGCAAATGCTGGCCATGTCGCTCGCCATCCTCGGCACACCCCGCTGCCTGCTGCTGGACGAACCCTCGATCGGCCTCGCCCCCAACCTGGTGGAACGCCTGTTCGACCAGGTGCAAGATGTCTGCCGCGCCCACGGCGTCACCGCGCTGCTGGTGGAACAGAACGTCGCAGCCGCTATGCGCATCGCCGATCGCGTGGTCATCATGAACAACGGCCAAATCGTCTTCGACGGTCTCCCCGACGAGGCCAGGGCTTCGAACTTCTGGAACTACTTCTGAAAGCAAGGAAGGCCAGGGGCGCTGCCCCTGGACCCCGCTAAGGGCATGCCCTTAGAACCCCATACGGGTTTGGGAGAGCAAGGAGGGCCTACTCGGACCTAGCATGGTCATGGTCGGCCCTCCTTGCTC
>CAINEA010000219.1 GCA_903847525.1 uncultured Acetobacteraceae bacterium
AGCGGCATTATGTAGCAGAGTCCACCACCGAATTGTTCACAGTCGAATGCTTGCCCGTTATGCTCCTGATCTTGAGTTTTACGGGAAAGGTCGCCAATGGGCGAGCGGCATATCATTGGTGCACTACGGACCAAGCGAGCGGAACTGTCCGGTACGCTACGCCAACTTGAACAACAACTGGCGCAGCATCGCGCGAACCTGGCGCATCTCGATGCCACCATGCGGCTGTTCGATCCGGAGATCCGGCCGATAGACATCCGTCCCAGGCAGCTGCGGGCACGCAATGCCTGGTTTCGTCCCGGCGAGTGCCTGCGGCTGATCTACGACGAACTGCGCGAAGCCACCCAGCCGGCGACGACGCGCGAGCTGGCTGAGCGGATCATGCGCCTCAAGGCCATGCCGATGACGGATGATCGCTGTCGGGCATTGGTGCAGAAGACGCTGCTCAGCTCGCTCAACCGAGCGAAGACGACGATCGCGCGCGTCGAGACCGCGGGCGTTGTCAGCTGGCGACTGATCTAGGCGGCCCGGGCGCGTTGCCAGTAGCCGCAGAAGTCAACCGACGGCCGGCATCGCATCGCCAACCCGGCGACGCCGTCGACTTGTTCGCCGTTGCCGACGCGACGCAGGTCCTCACGCCAGGCGGCCTCCTGGGCGTAACGAACAAGATACGGCCCGGCGATGTGGTGATGGTGCCCGAGTTCGCCGCGACGCAGGCGGGAGAAGTAGGACTCCGCGCCGTTGGTGCAGGCGCCGTCGATGCTGTAGCCCTGCTGGTGGTTGATCCGCCGCATCGGGAAGCTGGCGTGCAGCGGGTTCCAGGCGGCGCTCTCATCGGCGTGGACCGTGGTGCCCTTGGCGATCCGCAGACGGATGGCCGCAACGGCGTCAGCCTCGGCGGGAAACACCTGCGCCAACGTCCGGCCGCCGCGCTCACGCATGGCAACGACAACCTGGCGGGTGCCCGACTGGTTCTCGGCCAGCCGCCGATCGATCCGGTCGACGACGAGGTTCTGCGGCCGAACGTGGCCGCCGAAATAGGCGCCGTCGATCTCCGCTGTCCGCCCATCACCGCCGATCCGCAGCGCCTTCGTTGCGGAAGCCATGGCTTCGCGCAGTTTGTGCGCCAGGACGAAGGCCGTTTTGTATTGCACGTCGAGGTCGCGGCAGAAGGCGAGCATGCTCTTGCCCTTCACCTCGTTGCAGAACACCGCGATGGCCATCAGGTAAGTTCTCAGCGGCAGCTTGTGCCAGGCGAACAGGGTGCCGGATGTCACCGAGAAGTCCGTGCGACACGCCGTGCAGCGCCAGCGCGGCTGATGCTCCGAGCGGCGGCAGTCATAGCAGGTCTGGCAGCCGCAGTTCGGGCAGACCGGCTTGCCATCGGTCTGTGGCCACCTCAGGCGCGCGAACACATTCTCCGCGCCGCGCTCGGACATCCGCGCGACCTTGGCCGGGCTGAGCGAGCGAGCCGCCGCGGACAGGAGGAAGTGCTGAGCCATCGAACGCGCTCCGATCATGAGAACATATAAGGAACATGATCGAGATCGGCGCACCCGTCAAGCGTGGTGGCGCGTGCTACATAATGCCG
>CAINEA010000220.1 GCA_903847525.1 uncultured Acetobacteraceae bacterium
CGGGATCAGCGCCGAGATGGCGGAAGGGGATGTCTGGCAGGACGTCGCGGCCCGCGCCGCCGCCCTACCCGAGGATATGCAGGGCATCTTCATGATGATCGCCGGCGCGGCGCGTGAGCGGCTGCCCTGTCCGAGCGACCTGACGATCGCGCGAGCCTATGGCACCCGATCCCTGGGCCGCGCGCGCCGGGTGCTGGCCTATATCGAGGAACAAGGCCTCATTGTCTGCCAGCTGGACGGCGCCGGCCGGCGGATTGTGACGCTGGTGGAACTTGCCTGGGCGACGGCTCCCGGCGACCCGAATGCCGAGGAAGCCTTGGCGGGGTGAGGCCGTCGCCCGGGCTAAGGTGTGCAGCTCAGGTGTGCAACTCAGGCGTGCAGCTCAGGCATGCAGCCCTGGCGCCTCCTGCCCGGTCCGCGCGACGTATTCCGTGTAGCCGCCACCGTACTGGTGAATGCCCTGCGGCGTCAGCTCCAGCACCCGGTTGGAGAGGGCCGCCAGAAAATGCCTGTCATGCGAAACGAACAGCATCGTGCCTTCGTACTGCGCGAGGGCGGCGATCAGCATCTCCTTGGTCGCGATGTCCAGATGGTTGGTCGGTTCGTCCAGCACCAGAAAATTCGGCGGGTCGTACAGCATCAGCGCCATCACCAGCCGCGCCTTCTCGCCGCCCGAAAGCACGCGGCAGCGCTTCTCCACCTCATCGCCCGAGAAGCCGAAAGCCCCCGCCAGCGTGCGCAGGGAGCCCTGCCCGTCGCGCGGAAAACTATCCTCCAGCGTCTCCAGCACGGTGCGTTCGCCCTCCAGCAATTCCATGGCGTGCTGGGCGAAATAGCCCATCTTCACGCCGCCCCCGAGGGTCACCGAGCCCGAATCCGGTTCGGCCGTGCCGGTGACCAGTTTCAGCAGTGTCGATTTGCCCGCGCCGTTCACGCCCAGCACGCAACAGCGCTCCCGCCGCCGCACCAGCAGGTCCAGCCCCTCGTAGATCACCCGGCTGCCATAGCTCTTGTGCACGCCGCGCAGGTTCGCCACATCTTCTCCGGAGCGCGGCGGCGGAGCGAAATCGAAGGCCACGGACTGGCGCCGCTTCGGCGGTTCGACCCGGTCGATCTTCTCCAGCTTCTTGACCCGGCTTTGCACCTGGGCGGCGTGCGAGGCGCGCGCCTTGAAGCGCTCGATGAAGTTAATTTCCTTCGCCAGCATCGCCTGCTGGCGTTCGAACTGCGCCTGCTGCTGCTTCTCGTTCTGCGCGCGCTGCCTCTCGTAGAACTCGTAATCGCCGGAAAACGCCGTCAGGCTGCCGCCATCGATCTCGACCACCTTGTTGATGACGCGGTTCATGAATTCCCGGTCATGCGAGGTCATCAGCAACGCGCCGTCATAACCGGCCAGGAATTGCTCCAGCCAGATCAGGCTCTCCAGGTCGAGATGGTTGCTCGGTTCGTCCAACAGCATGACATCCGGGCGCATCAGCAGAATGCGGCCGAGCGCCACGCGCATCTTCCACCCGCCGGAAAGCTTGCCGACATCGCCGTCCATCATCTCCTGGCTGAAGCCCAGGCCGTCCAGCACCTCCCGCGCCCTGCCGTCCAGCGCGTAGCCGTCCAGTTCCTCGAAGCGGCTCTGCACCTCGCCGAAGCGTGCGATGACGGCATCGAGCCGGTCGGCCTGTTCCGGGTCCGCCATCGCGGCTTCCAGCATGGCCAGTTCGGCGGCCACCTCGCTGACCGCGCCGGCACCCTCCATCACTTCCGCGACCGCGCTGCGGCCTGCCATCTCGCCCACGTCCTGGCTGAAGAAGCCGATGCTGACCCCGCGATCGGTCAGGATCTGGCCCTCATCGGGTTCCTCCTGTCCGGTTATCAAACGGAAGAGCGTGGTCTTGCCGGCGCCGTTCGGGCCAACAAGGCCGATCTTCTCGCCCTTGTGAAGTGCCGCGGAAGCCTCGACGAAGACCAGGCGCGTGCCATTCTGCTTGCTGATGTTGTCCAGGCGGATCATGGGACCTCGGTGGCGGGGTGAAGTGCGTTGCGCTTACAGCAACTCTCCACAATCTTCCACTGACCCTCCTCCCTCGAGTGTTGCTCGGCGAATGACGGCTTTTATCCGTTTGACGAACCGGACTTTCCGCCGATCGGTGCCTGGGGTTTCTATGCACAACTCCCCTGTGAGTCGATCCCGCAACATTGTCTGAATTTACGGTGGACAATGAACGGGCAAGAGCGATGCGGCAGGCGACACCGGCAACCGTTGGGTTCGAACGTTTCGGCAAGACGACTCGCCGGGCGGCGTTCTTTGCCAATCTGTCCCTCGTGCGAAAGCCGTTGCCTTCGATCCACAACCAGTGCACCGGTCCGCAGATCGATCACCTGGATGCGCATCGTGCTTCAGGCTTGCGCGACCGCAGATTGTCGTCCAGCGCCAGGCCGCTGAAAGTCCGGTTGTTGCGTGGCAGAGACAGGCCGATCAGGGCGTAGTCGCCGTAGAATGACAGGCCGCAGAGCGGGCGGCTGACCAGGACAGCAATTCCGCTTCCGCCCGGGGCTACCGTCCGCCGGCCCCACAGATGGTACCACGGCCGTCCTCGCCGGGCCCGATACCGGGCGCTGCAGCGGTCACCCCAACCATGGTGCCGCTAGGCAGAATGAACTAACCTTCCATGCGGATCACTCAATGGGCGCCGATCAGGCGCCAATGCTGCTTTGTTGGGAAGGGAGTTCGCCATGCACCTGATGTACTTCACGGAACAGCCGATGTCGGCCTACGACGCCAAGGCCGGCCTGGATTTCGGCGCCACCGCGCTGATGTTCTCGAACAAGCACTTTGACCCTGTCGCCGGCAGCCGCCTGTATAACGAATACCTTGAGCACTACATCCTGGCAGATGAGTTGGGCATCGACGGCATCATGCTGAACGAGCATCACAACGCCCCGTTCTGCATGCAGGCCAGAGCCAACATCTTTGCCTCGGCCCTGGCCGCCTCCACCAAGAACTGCAAGATCGTCATGCTCGGCAATCCGCTGCCCGCCTGGGACAACCCGGTGCAGCTCTCCGAAGAACTGTCGATGATCGACATGCTGTCGAAAGGCCGGCTGGTGTCCGGCTTCGTCCGCGGCGGCGGGCAGGAACAGCTGGCCGGCGGCATCAACCCCACCTTCAACCGCGAGCGGTTCGAGGAAGCGCACGACCTGATCGTCCAGAGCTGGACGCAACCCGGCCCGTTCCGGTGGGAAGGCACCCACTATCAGCAGCGCGTGGTGAACCCCTGGACCGTGCCGCTGCAGAAGCCGCACCCGCGGATCTGGATTCCCGGCGTGATCAGCAAGGAAACCATCGTCTGGGCGGCCCAGCACGGCTATCCCTACATCGCGCTGAACACCCCGGTGGAGCGCACGCGACAGATCTGGGACCTGTACGACGCCGCCGCGGCCGAGGCCGGCTTCCAGGGCGGCCCCGACTACCACGGTCTGCTGAAGCAGATCCACGTCGCCGAGACCGAGGAAAAGGCGATCGAGAACGCCCGGCAGTTCATGTGGATGCAGGGTGAGTTCACCGGCCTCGCGCACCCGGTCTGGAGCACGCCCGCCGGCTACGGCAGCCCGGACAACCGCCGCGCCTTCGTCGAATTCGCCACTGGCCGCTCCAAGAGCCCGCGCTATCGCCCGGCGTTGGAGAAACAGATGGAGGAACTAATGATCATCGCCGGCACGCCGAAGCAGGTGATCGCGAAGCTGCGCATCCTGCTGGAGGAAACGCGGCCGGGCATCCTGGCGTTCTGGGGCAACGACGGCACCGTCTCGCACGAGGACGCCAAGACCTGCATCCGCCTGTTGGGCACGGAAGTGTTCCCCGCGGTGCGCGAGATCGCCAAGGAGCTGGACCTGAAAGGCCCGTTCGAAACGAACCAGCCGGTCAGCGTGAAGTTTCGGCCCGGCAACATGAAACCGGCGCAAGCGGCGGCGGAATAATCGCCGTCGGCGCACGGCCGGGCGGTGGAGTATACGGGAACTGTGTTGCCATCATACCGGTAGCGGAAATATAGCCGCCATGAAGTGGTGGCATTTTTCGTTACCATCAAGGATGGCTGAGACCTGATACTTTGTCTTCTGGCGAGCTTCTAGCCCACGCTGCTGGCCTTCGAGAGCAGGCAAACCTATCAGGGCTGTTTCGGATTCGGTTGTTTGTAGGCTCGCAGAGCAAGGATCAGCTCGTGGCAAAGCTGGTGTGCGGGTCAAGCAGATGACAGAAGTAGGGGGCTGACGTCTCCAACGCGAGGGGCAGACCAATCCGGCCGACCTCGGGCTTCGTCATGCTTCAGCGAAACAGCTCATAGCGGCGATCGTGCCGGCACAGGTGACGGTCGCAGGCAAACATCGCGGCACACCCCGTTTGAGCAGGACCGGAACGTTCCTGGCCTTGACCGCGCCCGGCCGCTTTGCAAGAGTGAAGTTAATAAAAAACGACCGGCAGGGAGACGTTCGCGATGGTATTCAGCAGGCGTGATTTTTTGGCTACTTCCGGCGCAATCGCCGTGGCCGCTTCGGTCGGCATGCCGCGCCGGGCACGTGCCGCGGAAACCATCAAGGTCGGTTTCACCACGGCATTGACCGGCCCGTTCAACGAATTCGGCGAAGGCTATAAGCGCGGAATCGAACTTGCGATCGAGAAGATCAACGGGGCTGGCGGCGTTATGGGCCGGCCGATCGAGATCGCCATGATGCTGGACGATCAACTGATCCCAGACCGTTCGGTGCAGAATATGCGCCGTATCCTCGACAACAAGGACATCGTCGGCCTGTTCTGCCCGTCCGGCAGCGGGCCGACCCTGGCGGTGATCGATATGATCACGGCCGATGGGCGCCCGGCGATGAACCCGCAGGCGCAGACGCCGACGGTGATTTATCCGGGCGGGCCCGGCACCAAGCCGCGGCCGAATGTCTACACGTTTTCGATTCAGAATGACATCGAGGCGAACTTCATGGCCGGCATCCTGGCTAAGAAGTTTACCCGCATCGGCCTGCTGAACGAGAGCACCGGCTACGGGAAGACCGGGGGGGAGCTGGTCCAGGCCGGCATCATGCGGATCAACAAGGACGCTGTCGTCACGCATGAAAGCTATAACCAGAAGGATCAGGACATGACCGCCCAGCTGGTGCGCATGCAGCGCGCCCGCTCCGAGGCTTTGATGGTCGTGGGCCTGGGGGCGGACATGGCGGTGATCCGCAAGAACATGGTCCGCATGAACATGACGATCCCGCTATACGTCTCCGCCGGCGGGTTCTCGCCGCCCTATGCCGAAGGCGCCGGCGAACTGGCCCTGGGCACCAAGGGGTCGCAGTTCCGCAAGATCGCCACGAAGCCGCCGGCGCCCGAGGTTGCCGCCTTCCTGAATGCCTATAAGGCCAAACACGGCACCGATCGGCTGTGGGGGAGCGATCCGGAAATTCCGTCGCCGTCGATGGGGGGAACGGTGGCCTCCGGCTATGACGGCATGCTGGTGATGGCGGATGCGTGGCGGCGTGCCGGCACCACGGAAGCGGCGGCTACGATCAAGGCGATGGATGCCACCAAGGGGTTTGTCGGCGTCAACTGTTCCTATGAATTCACGCCGGATAAGCACCACGCGATCGAGGTGGACGATCTGACCACCTATGAATACGCCAAGGTGGATGGACGGATGATGCTCGTGCAGACGAGTCTCTAGGAAGGCCGATGGAAGACTTCCTGACGCTGCTCCTGGCCGGGATCAGCGTGGGGGCGATTTACGGCCTAATCGCCATCGGGCTGAACCTGACGTTCTGGACCACGAAGACGATGAATTTCGGCCAGGGTTCCGTGATGATGCTGTGCGCTATGCTGACCGCGACGCTGATCGCGCGGGGATGGTCGCAGGCGCTGGCGATCCTGGCGGCGCTGGGCGTTGTCGTGGTGCTGATGGTGTTCACGGAAACCTATACCGTGCGGCCGGCCCTGAAGATCGAGGGCAGCATGGGCTGGGCTGTTTCTACCCTCGGCGTCGGGATCGTGCTGCAGGGGCTTGCCGCCCTGTGGTTCGGCTCCCAGGCGCTGGCGTTCCCGGATGTGATCTTCTCGGCGATCGATGACGTCGTGGTGTTCGGGGTGCATGTCTCCCTGCAGTACATCGCCGTGCTGGTTCTGGCCCTGGCGTTGGTGGTGGCATTCGAGCTGCTGGTGCGCGGCACGGTGTGGGGACGCGCGATGCGGGCGGTGTCGATGGATGCGGACCTCGCGTCGGTCATCGGCATTCCTGTGCGGATGATCGTGCTGGGATCGTATATCGCCTCCGGTGTGCTGGCCGGGATCTCCGGCATCCTGGTGGCGCAGATCGGCGGCACTGTGGATCCGGCCTTCGGCTTCGAGTTGGTGATCTTCGGCTTTGTCGCCGCCGTGCTGGGCGGCATGGGCAGCACGACCGGGGCACTGGCGGGCGGCATCGTCGCCGGCGTCCTGCAGCAGATGGTGGGGGGCTACATCTCCTCCGCCGCGCAGCATGGCATGGCGTTCGGGCTGCTGATCCTGATCCTGGTAGTGCGACCACAGGGGCTGTTCGGCCAGCGGGAAATCGTCAAGGTATGAGCGCGTTCCGGGGTTTCCTAACGCGGCTTATGACGCATCCCGCGACCATCCTGGCGGCGATCGCCGTGCTGTTTTTCGGGGCACCGTTCCTGTCGAACGGCACGGTGCAGATCCTTGGCTTTCTGATGCTCAATATCCTGCTGGCGCAGAGCATGAACCTGCTGACCGGCATCGCCGGCCAGATCTCGTTGGGCCATGCGGGGTTCTACGGCATGGGGGCGTATGCATCGGGCATCCTGATGAAGACCGTCGGCCTGCCGTTTCTGGTCACCGTTCCGGCTGCGGCGATGATCGGCGCGCTGACCGGCTATCTGGTTTCATTCCCCGCCGGGCGGGTACGCGAATTCTATCTGGCGATGATGACGCTGGCCTTTGGCCTGATCTTCCGCGAGGTGGTGCGTGAGTGGGACGGGCTGACGGGCGGTGCCGTCGGCCTATCGGGCGTGCCGTCCACGACATTGCGCAACCTGACGCTGTTCGGCTTCACGCTGGATGCGCTGGATTACTTCCGGCTGGTGCTGATCGTCACCGCAATCGTCATGTGGCTGGTCCACAATTTCATCCAGAGCCGTTTCGGGCGGGCCTTCTATGCGATTCACGCCAGCGAGGTCGCGGCCGGCTGCCTGGGCATTCCGCGCGCCGGGACCAAGCGCATGGCCTACACGCTGGGCGCGGGAATGGCCGGGCTGGCGGGCGGGTTGTACGCCCATATGATCGGCTATCTGGGGCCCGAAAGTTTCGACCTCGCCCGATCGATCGAGATCCTGGTAACCACCGTGGTCGGCGGGTTGGGGTCGATGGCCGGACAGATCCTGTCGGCGATCGTGTTCACCTTCCTGCCGGAGAAGCTGCAGGTCTTCGCCCAGTATCAGTTCATCGTCTATGGGCTGATACTGGCCTTCACGCTGATCCTGTTGCCACGGGGACTTGCCGGGCTCCTGCTGCTTCCACCGCGCTTCATCAAGCCGGCCAGCCTGAAGCATGTGACGCCGGCCGATGTCGCCATCCAGCCGGTCCGTTCCGACTTCGATTCGACGCTGGTGGTGGAGGGCGTGACGATGCGTTTTGGCGGCCTGACGGCGGTCGACGATGTTTCACTCGAACTGCATCCGGGGCGGATTACCGCGCTGATCGGCCCGAACGGGTCGGGCAAGAGCACATTGGTGAATGTCATTTCCGGCATCTACCAGCCGACCGCCGGGACGGTGCGCTTCTTCGGCCAGGCGATCACCGGCCTGGCCGATCACCGGATCGCCGCTGCCGGTCTGCTGCGTACCTTCCAGGATCCGCGGCTGGTACCGCGCTTCACGGTGCGCGAGAATTTGCTACTGGGCGCGCACCGGCGCTATCGCGCCTCGGCGCTGGCCACCACGCTGAACCTGCCCTCCGCGGCGCGGGAGGAGGCCGCCTTTCTCGCCACCGTCGATGCGGTGACCCGGATGGCCGGTATTGTCGATGTGGCGGACCAGCCCCTGGAAAGCCTGCCGTATGGCTATCGCCGTCTGGTCGAGGTTGGCCGCGCGCTGCTCGCACAGCCCCGAGCGATCCTGCTGGACGAACCGGCGGCGGGCTTGTCGGAGGCGGAGATGACCCTGCTGGCGCGGATGATCCGCGCCATGAAGGAGGCGGGGCTGATGGTGCTGCTGATCGAGCATCACATGGATTTTGTGGCCGAGTTGGTGGACGACGTGGTGGTTCTGGACAGCGGGCGGGTGATCTATCACGGCGATATCCAGGGAATGCGGCAGAGTCCGGCGGTGATCGAGGCCTATCTCGGCGCACCCGATACGGATGCCGGCCCAGGAGATTCTGGGCTGGAGACCGCGCATGCTTGAGGTGCGGGACCTTGTCGTCAGTTATGGCGCGATCGAGGCTGTTCGCGGTGTTTCCCTGATCGCCGCGCCGGGGGTGATCACCACCGTGGTGGGCGCCAACGGGGCGGGAAAGTCGTCCCTGTTCCGGGCCATTTCGGGGCTCGCGCCGATTCGTGGCGGACAGGTTCTGCTGGACGGTCAGGACATCACCAATCTGTCCGCCTCGCGGCGCGCCGAACTGGGGCTGGCGCATGCGATGGAGGGGCGGCGGATCTTCCGCCAGTTATCGGTGGAGGAAAACCTGCAACTGGCCTGGCGGTTCGGGCGGCGGCGCAATGCCTGGGGGGATGCGCTGGACCTTGTGTTTCACACGTTTCCGATCCTGCAGGAAAAGCGGCGCACGCAGGCGGGCCTCATGAGCGGCGGTCAGCAGCAGATGCTGATCGTTTCGGCGGCGACGATCTGCAATCCGTCGTATTTATTGCTGGATGAGCCGTCGCTCGGCTTAGCACCGATTATCGTGCAGGAGATCTACAGCTTCTTCACCCAGCGCTGCCGGGAGGACGGCACCACCGTGCTGCTAGCCGAGCAGATGGCCGCGCTTGCGTTGAAAGTTTCGGCACACGGCTATGTGTTGCGCCAAGGCAAGGTCGTGCGGGAAGGCCCATCACGGGAGTTGATCGATAGCGGCCTGATCGCGGCCCTTTCCTCCGCATATCTATAGGATCGATGTATCGCCGCTGCAAAATCGGGGCGCCGTTGATCGTCACTCACCGACGGGATTTCGTACTTCCATGTCGCGGACAAAGGAAAGCCCGTTAGATCGTCGATCTAATACCAGCTCCCACGGATCAGAACCGATGCGCCCAGTCGCGTAAACCGATGGACATGATGCGCCATGGTTGGTCGGTGAGTTTGTTCCATGCCTCGCAACAATGTCCGACGATATCCTC
>CAINEA010000221.1 GCA_903847525.1 uncultured Acetobacteraceae bacterium
ATCTGGACAATCGCATCCCGGTCAGAGACCAGGGATCCGATGGGTGGTCCCAGTTCTGGGGTCGGCACGCTGGCCAGATTTTGGGTGAGCAGCACATGCGGCTTCCCGAGGACTGCCAGCACCGGATTGAGCGTACCCAATAAATTGCGCGGCGCGTCGCTCGCCGGAACCAGAGGACTGACAACGCGGGTCCAAATTTCAGTCAGCAAGTCTGCCTGAACGTTGACCACATAGCCTTCCCGGCGTCGGCCAGGCATCGCATAAATCGCATATTGCATCAGAACTGACGGAATTCGCTCAACGGTACCCCGTTCGCGTCGATCCATTCGTTATAGGCAGCCAAGGCATCCCGGTTTGCCTCCAGCCAGCGCCGCTCGCGCGCTCGTTTCACGGCTTGCGCCACACCGTCCTCGGCCGCTCGAGATAGATTGACGCCAAGCGCCTTGGCTTCCTGAACCAGCGGGTCTGGGAGGCTCACATTGGTCGCCCGGCGAGCAGGCATGACATGCGTGGTCGATGATTTCATGCACAAACCATGCGCATGACACTTGCGCCCGTCAATGCCCAAACAGGACCCAACGGGAATCAGGTCACCTCAGGTCACCAACCGGCGCGGATCGGCGATGCTTGGGCTTCCGCCAAACCTGGCTGACTTTACAGACCGCCCCGCCAAGCCGAACCTGCGACCAACCAAGACCTGGGGAACAGAGTGGATTCAGGCGAGCCAGTCACGCGAGATGAAGCAACCGACGGATCGCCGCAGTGGCAGGTCACGCTCTGGGCCATGGTGGCAGTCCAGCTCATCATGAGCAGCGCGTTCACCTTCCTCAGTCCCGTCCTGCCGCTATTCCTGCCGCACCTGGGGGTGGAAAGCCTGTCGCAGGTCGAGTTCTGGAGCGGTTTGCTCGCCTCGATGACATCGTTCATCGCGGCCTTTGCGGCCCCCATCTGGGGCAAGATGTCCGATCGCCTCGGCCGCAAGCTGATGGTGCTGCGCTCTGCCTTCGCCATCGGGGTCTGCACCCTGCTGATGGGTTTGTCGCAGAATGTATGGCAACTGCTGGCACTGCGAGCTCTGATGGGTGCCTTCGCCGGCTTCACCTCCTCCTCCGTCATCCTGGTTGCTAGCCAGGTGCCGGAGCGCAGGTTGGGCTATTCGCTCGGGCTGTTGAGCAGCGGGCAACTGGTTGGATCGCTGTTGGGTCCGGTGCTGGGCGGCGGTCTCGCCGATATCACCGGCAGCTACCGCCAGCCCTTCTTCGTCGCCGGCGGTATCTCGCTGATCGCCTTCGCGCTGTGCTGGTGGCTGGTGCCCGAGCGCTTCACGCCGCCGAAGGAGAAGCGCAAGGGCACCACGATGCTGGCGTCGTTTCTTATGATGACGCGCATTCCCGGTATGGCGCCGCTGGTGCTCGTGCTGCTGCTGACACAGTTCGCGGTGCAGGCGATCGCTCCGATTGTCACCTTGTTCGTTCAGGAGATGGTCGGCCCGCAGCCCAATCTCGCGACGCTCGGCGGCGTCGCCTTTTCCGTCACCGGGCTTGCCGGCGTGATCGCCGTGCCTCTGCTCGGCCGTGCGAGCGACCGCTTCGGCGAGCGCATCGTGCTGCTGCTTACACTGGCCGGTGCGGCGCTGATGACGGTGCCGCAGGCCTTCGTCGATAGTTACTGGCTGTTCGTTTCCGAACGCTTCGCCGTTGGCCTGTTCGTCGGCGGCATTCTGCCCGCCGCCAATGCGTTGATCGGCAAGAAGACCCCTTCAGCCGAACGCGGCGCGATCTACGGCATGACCTCGTCGGCCTATTTCTTCGGCAACTCGCTGGGACCGGTCACCGGGGGCGCCGTGGCTGCCACCTTCGGCCTGCACTGGGTATTCCTGCTGACCGCGATCCTGCTCAGCCTCAATCTGGCCTGGGTATATTTCAGCGTCCATCCACCGGAAGCGAACCACCACCTGGAGGCACGATAATGTCCGATGCCATCACCCGCGTGATCCGCGGCGGCACGATCATCGATGGGTCGGGTGCCGATCCCGTCGAAGCCGACATCGCCATGTCCGGCGGAAAGATCACCGCGATCGGCCGCGCCCTGCCGAAGGGCAATGAGGAGATCGACGCGCGCGGGAAGATCGTCACGCCCGGCTTTATCGATGTGCATACCCATTACGACGCCCAGGTGACCTGGGCCAACGCCATGAGCCCGACGTCCTGGCACGGCGTCACCACCGCGATGATCGGCAATTGCGGTGTCGGCTTCGCTCCATGCCGGCCGAGCCAGCGCGAGATGCTGGTCAAGCTTATGGAGGGCGTGGAGGACATTCCCGAAGTGGTTCTGACGGAGGGGTTGCCTTGGAACTGGACCAGTTTTCCGGATTATCTGGATGCGCTGGGTGCCCGGCACTACGATCTCGACATCGTGGCCCAGGTGCCGCATGCGGCGTTGCGCGTCTACGTCATGGGGGCACGGGGTGCCGATCGCGAACCGGCGACGGCGGCCGACCGCGCCGAAATGGCCCGGCTGGCGGGGGAGGGGATCCGCGCCGGCGCGCTCGGCTTCTCCACCTCGCGCACGTTGAACCACAAAACCATCGACGGCGCGTCGATCGCGACGCTGGGCGCGGCGGAAGCGGAACTCACCGAAATTGCGATGGCACTGAAGGAGGCCGGTGCGGGCTGGCTGCAGGTGGTTTCGGATTTCGACGATCCAGTTGAAGAGTTCGCGCTCCTGAGGCGCCTGGCCGAAAAGTCCGGCCGGCCGCTGACGATCACGCTGCTGCAGTATGATCGCCGCCCTGATGGCTGGCGGCGGCTGCTCGACCGGATCGCCGAATCCAACGCGGCGGGCACCAGGATCACCGGGCAGATCCGTAACCGCCCCACCGGCGTGCTGCTGGGCTTCGAGATCTCGCAGAACCCGTTCATGACCCGCCCGAGCTATCTGGCGATCGCGGAGTTGCCGTTTACTAAGCGCATCGAAATACTGCGCGATCCGGCGTTTCGCGCCCGGCTTCTCGCCGAAGCGCCTACCGATGCCTTTATGGCCCAACGCACCGCGCGTTGGGACCGCGTGTTCCTGCTCGGCGACCCGCCGGAATACGAACCGGCGCCGGAAACCAGCGTGGCGGCACGCGCCACGCGTGAGGGCCGCAGCCCCGATGACGTCGCCTACGACCTGCTGCTCGGCCAGGACGGCAAGGCGATCCTGTATCGTCCGATGACCAACTACACCGCGGGCAATCTCGACGCGGTGCGCGAGATGATCGCCGATCCCAACAGCCTGATCGGCCTCGGCGATGGCGGCGCGCATGTCGGCATCATGTGCGACGCCAGTTCCACCAGCTATATGCTGACCCATTGGACCCGGGACCGCGCCCGCGGCGGACTGTTCACGATCCCCGAAGCCGTGCGCCGGCTCACGGGAGACTGCGCCAGGGCCATCGGGTTGAACGATCGCGGCCTGCTGCGTCCCGGCTACAAGGCGGACATCAACGTCATCGACTACGACCGGCTGCACATCGCCGCACCCGAGGTCATCTACGATCTTCCCGGCGGTGGACGACGGCTTATCCAGCGAACCCGCGGCTACGACGCTACCCTGGTTTCCGGGGTTCCCGTCTACCGTGACGGGGTGGCGACCGGCCAGTTGCCTGGGCGTCTGGTACGTGGCTCGCGCGACTCCTGATCCGCCTTGATCTGGCTCAATGCCGGAGTAGCTGGAACAGCGGAGGGTGTGGCACCCAACAAATTAAAAGGCGTGCCATGCCCAGTATGCGAGCTGCGATTTTTGTCGAGCCTGGCCGGATCGTGCTCGGTGAAAAGCCGATTCCCGATGTCGGACCGTTGGACGCGCTGCTGCGCATCACAACCACCACGATTTGCGGCACGGACGTCCATATTCTCAAGGGCGAGTATCCCGTCGCCAAGGGCCTGACGATCGGCCACGAGCCGGTTGGAATAATCGAGAAGCTCGGCTCGGCGGTGCAGGGCTATCGCGAGGGCCAGCGGGTGATCGCCGGCGCCATCACGCCCAGCGGCCATTCGGCAGCCTGCCTGTGCGGCTGCGGCTCGCAGGACGGTGGCTTCAACGCGAGCGGCTTCAAGGCGATGGGCGGCTGGCGCTTCGGCAACACCATCGACGGCTGTCAGGCCGAATATGTGCTGGTGCCGGACGCCATGACCAATCTGTGCCCGGTGCCGGAGGAATTGACCGACGAGCAGGTGCTGATGTGCCCGGACATCATGTCCACGGGCTTCTCGGGTGCGGAGAGCGGTGGCATTCGCATCGGCGACACGGTGGCGGTATTCGCCCAGGGCCCGATTGGCCTATGCGCCACGGCCGGCGCCAAGCTGGCGGGTGCCACCACGGTGATCGGCGTGGACAGCATCCCCGGCCGCCTGGAAATGGCGCGCCGCTGCGGTGCCGACCTGACGGTGAACTATAAGGAAGTCGACCCGGTGGAGGAGATCCTGCGCCTAACCGACGGGCGCGGGGTGGACGTGGCGATCGAGGCTCTCGGCACCCAGTCGACATTCGGCGCGGCATTGCGCGTGCTGCGTCCCGGCGGCACGCTGTCGAGCCTGGGCGTCTATTCCACCGATCTTACCATCCCACTGGGCGCCTTCGCGGCCGGCCTGGGCGATCACAAGATCGTCACGACGCTGTGCCCCGGCGGCAAGGAGCGGATGCGCCGGCTGATGAACGTGATCCAGTCCGGCCGGGTGGATTTGAAGCCTATGGTCACCCATCGCTTCAAGCTGGATGAGATCGAGGCGGCCTACGAGCTGTTCAGCCATCAACGCGACGGCGTGCTGAAAGTGGCCATTACGCCGTGAATCCTTGGCGCAGTCTGGCAGCGGCATGACGCAGCGTCCGGCACTCGGACCCTTCGTCAAACGCTGCCAGGTCGTTTTGCACACTGCGTGATCATGACGTCGCCCTGGTTCAACTTCGCTGTCGCCCTCGGCATTGGACTGCTGATCGGGCTGGAGCGCGAACGCAGCAAAGGGGAGGGACCGGCCCGCCGGCCGGCCGGCATACGCACCTTCGCGCTGGCAACCCTGCTCGGCGCGATCGCGTCTCATCTCGGCGGTATTCCCCTGCTGGCCATCGCGACCATTGGCGTCGCGGTGCTGGCGGCCTTGGTCGAGTTTCGTGACAGAAGTTCCGATCCTGGCATGACGACGGCGGTCGGACTGATCGCCGCGCCATTGTTGGGCGGGCTGAGCATGACCGACAGCCTACTCGCCGCCGGCCTTGGCGCCGCGATCGCGGTAGTGTTTGCGGCCAAGGCGCCGCTGCACGCCTTCATCAAGCGGGCGCTGACCGATGCCGACATAACCGACGGCCTTGTTCTCGCCATCGCCACCCTGGTGATCTGGCCTTTGTTGCCCGACCGCTATCTCGGCCCGTTTCAGGCGCTCAATCCGCACGGGCTTTGGCTGCTGGTGATCCTCGTCATGGCGATCGGCGGTTGCGGGCATGTCGCGACCCGGATACTCGGGCCGCGCTTTGGCCTCTCCATGGCCGGCTTAGCGTCGGGGTTCGTTTCCAGCACCGCCACGATAGGCTCCATGGCAGGACGCGTGGCGAAGGACCCGGCGTGCAGGAGTTCGGCGGTAGCAGGGGCGTCCTTTTCGACGGTGGCGACCTTCATCCAGATGGCGGTACTGCTGCTGGCCGTCAGCCGCCCGACACTCTGGCTTATGGCCCCCGCGCTTGGCGCGGGCGCGGTTGTCGCGGCGATCTATGGTTTCGCCTTTGCCGTCCGTGCCGCTACCCCAGATGTCGCGGCGGGTGCCGATACGGGAAGAGCCTTCAGCATCCCGACCGCACTGGGCCTTGCCGCCATCATGGCCGTCATGCTGGTCATCGCGGCGTTCCTGCGTGACTGGCTTGGGGAGGCGGGAATGATCGCCGGTGCGGCCGTCGCGGGCTTTGTGGACACCCATTCCGCATCGATTTCGATTGCCTCGCTGGTTGCATCCGACAAGATCCAAGCCGGCCAGGCCTTGCCGCCCATTCTCACGGCGATGACCAGCAACGCCCTGGCGAAAATCCTGATGGCGACCGGCACGGGTACTGGCGGTTTTGTCGTGCGCGTCGTGCCCGGCATCCTTCTATCGATGGCCGCTGCCTGGGGAGTGGCATGGCTATTTATCATTCTGTAGTCAATTTGTTCTGGATTGATCACGTGGTCGCAACATGAGTGGGCACGAACGCCAATCCGTCTTCCGGAGTGAGATTTTTCCGTCCATCGGCATTTTCGTCGGGCTGACCGTCGCGATGCCGCTGCTGGACGGCTTGCTGCATTGGCTGGATCTGGTCTGGATCGGCCGCTATCTGGGCATTCCCGGCACGATCCTGATCCTGGTGGCGCTGCAATACTCTCTGAATAAGCACAAGATCGTCGTATCCGGCGATCCGCGCACCCTGCTACGACGCCATGAGCTTCTGGCATGGATCGGTGCGCTGCTGGTCCTGGTCCACGCGGGCGTTCATTTCAACGCCATCCTGCCCTGGCTGGCGCTCGCGGCCATGCTGATCAATGTCGCAAGCGGCCTGACCGGAAAGTATCTGTTGAACCGTTCCAGGCAACATGCGGCATCCCGCAAGGCAGCACTTCTGGCCGCTGGCGAAACCGCGGAATCGGTCGACAAGGCCATCTTCCTCGATGCGGTGGCGATCGACATGATGAAGAAGTGGCGCGACGTGCATATTCCGATCTTCCTGGCATTCGCTGCCCTGGCACTCGCGCATATCATCAGCATCCTGCTGTTCTGGAGCTGGAGATGACGAAAAAGGGCATTTTCGTCGTCGTGCTGCTCAGCCTCGCCATCATCGGCGCTTTGCTGTTCATCCAGCCGCAAAGAATGATCAGTCCCGGGAAACTGGATCAGGCCCATGGCGAATTGGCAACTGACTGCTTCGCCTGTCACAAGGCCTTTACGGGCGCCGCGCCCGAAAAATGCATCGCATGCCACGCGGTCGACAAGATCGGCTTACTTACCACCAAGGGTGTGCCAGTCGCGGCCGGCAAGCTACGCACTCCCTTCCATCAAAATTTGGCCGAGCAGAACTGCCTGGCCTGCCATACCGACCATGCCGGCGTGGCATCGTTGCGGGCCGGGCGATCATTCTCTCACGACCTGCTGGCCACAGCGATGCGCTCGCAATGCCATACCTGCCACGTCAAGCCCGATGATGGGCTGCATCGTTCCTTCACCGGCAATTGCAGCCAGTGCCATAGCCCCGGGACGTGGAAGCCGGCCAGCTTCGACCATTCGAAAGCCTTCCTGCTCGACAGCGACCACAACGCCACCTGCGCGACGTGCCATCTGAACAACGATTTCGCGAAATACACCTGTTACGGCTGTCACGAGCATACGCAGGCTGGCATCCGCACCAAGCATCAGCATGAAGGCATCGGCGACTTTACCAACTGCGTGCAGTGCCACCGCAGCGCCCATGACAAGGGCGGCGGCCGGGAAGGGAAGGAACACGGAACGGGGAAACGAGACGACGATTGAAAGCGCGCACCGTTCCTTCCCCCGTCCAGTTCCTCGGGATCAGCCCTGCTTCGCCTTCAGCGCCGCCAGGCGGTCTGTCAGGCTGGTCGGGGCGGGGGGCTTGCCGGATGCCGCGGCCAGGGCTGCGGCGATGTTGGCGTCGTCCTGTTCCGGCTTGGTCGGTTTCAGCATCCGCGCTTTCGCCATCGCCGCATCGGCGGAGGCAAGATCCTTGGATGCCACGTCCTGCATCGTCTTCAGCGCCACGGTCAGGCTGCTGGTGGTCTGCACCAGGCCGGCCGCGCGGCGTGCCGCCTCGGCCTGCTGCTCGGCGGTCTGCTTCTGCTGGGCCGCGCGGGCCATGTCGCGCTGGGCGCGTTCCAGTTCGCTGCGCGCCGCCTTCAGCTTGCCGCCGGCATCCTGATAGGCGCCCTCGAGCATTTCCAGGAAGCCCTTGGCGTCGATCGCGTCCTGTTTCTCGCGTTCCACGTCCGGCGCCATCTTCTCCAGCATGTCCACCAGCGTTGTCAGGCTTTTTTCCAGCGACGCCTTGCGCGCCGGATCGGCGGCGGCGTCGGCCTGCGCCTGGAGTTGTTCGGCCGCGGCCATCCGCTGGGTGGACAGCGCCACGATCGCGTCTGCTTCCTTTTGCTCGCGATCATAGGACTGGCGGGCCTGTGCCACCTGTA
>CAINEA010000222.1 GCA_903847525.1 uncultured Acetobacteraceae bacterium
GGCCACGGTGCTGGTGGGGACGCTGCTCGCAGTGCTGGCCGCCATCTACCCGGCCCGCTTCGCCTCGCGCATGGTGCCAGCCTCAGCGTTACGGAGCACCGTATGAGCACCCGCCTCGCCGCGCTCCTCAAAAACGCCAGCGATTCTGCCAAAGGCAGCCACGTCATTCGGGCTGTCGATGTCAAGAAAGTGTACAAAATGGGCGACTCCGAGACGCACGCTCTCCGCGGCGTTACCTTGGACGTCCGCCGGGGCGAGTACCTGTCCATCATGGGACCGTCCGGCTCCGGTAAATCCACTTTCTTCAATATGATCGGCGGCCTCGATAAACCCACCGCCGGCAAGGTCTACATCGATCAGGTGGATATCGCCCAGCTCGATCCCTATGAACTGGCCTGGTTGCGGTGCCGAAAAGTCGGCTACATTTTTCAGATGTTCAATCTGATCCAGGTGATGTCCTGCATCGAAAATGTCATGCTGCCGATGTCGTTTGCCGGCAAGGACAGCGAAGAAGCTCGCGATCGTGCGCTGGAGATTTTGGAGATGGTCGGCCTGCGCGAACGCGCCCTGCACAAGCCCGGCGAAATGTCCGGCGGCCAGCAGCAGCGCGTCGCCATCGCCCGCGCCCTGGCCGTCCAGCCCTCCATCCTGCTGCTGGACGAGCCGTTCTCCGCGCTCGACAAGAACCTCCGCCTAGACATGCAGATCGAGGTCAAGCGCATCCAGCGCACCGCCGGCACCACCACGATCCTGGTCACCCACGACCAGGAGGAGGCCCTGTCGATGGCCGACCGCGTCGCCGTGCTGTCCAAGGGCAAGCTGGAACAATTCGCCCCACCCACCGAGATCTACGACGCGCCCGGCTCGCTGTTCGTCAACACCTTCGTCGGCGCCGCCAACGTGCTGAGCGGCACCGTCGCTGGAACCGACGCCGGCGGCAACTGGGTACGCCTGCCATCCGGCGAAACCCTGCGCGCGCGCCAGCCGCATCCTGCCATCGCCGAAGGCACAAGGGTCAGTATCTGCCTGCGTCCTGAGCATCTGGACGTCGCCACCACGGGTAACGACGGAATCGCCGGCATCGTGGAAATGGGCCTGCCGCTCGGCGCCAGCATCGTCCACGAGGTTCGCATCGCCGACGGCACGGCCATCAAGATCGCCACGCCTCGTTCGCCCGGCATCGTCCCGCTCGCCCCCGGCACGGCCGTCCGTGTGTCTTCCACCGTGCCCGCAACCATTTTCCCGCAAAACTGACGCGCCAAAAGGATTCGAAACCATGCCGATCAACCGCCGGTCCCTGATGATGAGCGCCATGACCCTCGGTGCCATGCAGCTTTTCCCCGGCCTGTCACGCGCCCAGGCCCGACCACTGGTCTTCGCCACCTTCACCGGCAGTTGGGAAATCGCGCACAAGGAAGTGCTGGTGCCGTATTTCCGCAAGATGAACGGCAATGCCGACATCGTGCTGGACCCGATGCTGTCGGTCGACCAGATCGCCAAGGTGAAGGCCGCCGGAGCCAACCCGCCGATCGACGTCATGCTGCACGATCCCGGCCCGGCGCTCACTGCCATCGCCGACGGCCTCGTCGAACCCTATCCGGTCGAGCGCAGCCAGTACTACAAGGACCTGCTGCCCGTGGCGCAGGAACCGATGGGCCCGGCGCCGTTCTTCCAGGTCGTCGGCCTCACCTACAACCCCGAGACCGTGAAAACCCCGCCC
The DNA here is from genome assembly GCA_903847525.1 of uncultured Acetobacteraceae bacterium. GTDB lineage: Bacteria > Pseudomonadota > Alphaproteobacteria > Acetobacterales > Acetobacteraceae > PALSA-911. The sequence continues at coordinate 1,721 of CAINEA010000222.1, forward strand.
ACCTCCTGGGCCGACCTCTGGCGTCCGGAATTCAAGGGCCGCGTCGGCATCACCAACATGAACTCCACCCTCGGCACCGGCTTCATGGTCGAGATCGCCCGCATGAACGGCGGCTCGGAGAAGGACATCGAGCCCGCCTTCAAGGCGATCGCGGCCCTCAAGCCCAGCCTGTCGGCCGTCGCCGCCAACCCCGGCGCTCTGGCCGCCCTGTTCCAGCAGGGTCAGATCGACATCTCGCCGGGCAATTTCAACGCCATCCAGATCCTCAAGGCCAAGGGCGTGCCCGTCGCCTTCGTCACGCCCAAGGAAGGCGCCATCGGCTTCAAGACCACGATGCACATCGTCAAGAATTCATCCAACAAGGAGCTCGCCTTCAAACTGATCGAGGCGGCCCTGTCTCCGGAAGTGCAGGGTAGACTGATGGAGGAGCCGTATCTGATCGTCCCCACCAACACGAAGGTCGCCATGACCGGCGCCATCGCCAAGGAACTGGCCAAGGACCAGGCCGAACTGCAGAAGAAGTTCGTTTTCCAGGACTGGAAGACCATCAACGAAAGCCGCCCCGCCTGGATCGCCCGCTTCAACCGCGAGATCAACCTCTAAGGGGCCGCGCAGGAATAAGAGATTCGGGTTGGATTTTTCTCGGGTAGAGGATTCCGGCTCGGCTGTGCAGTGGCTACGGTTCGCGGATGATCGACGAGAACGCGATCCGCACGCGATATGCGGCCATCAGAGACCAA
>CAINEA010000223.1 GCA_903847525.1 uncultured Acetobacteraceae bacterium
AATCCGCCACTGGTCATTCACGCGGATACTGTGCTGGCCGTTGCGGTCGTCTTTCAGGGCTTCCAAGTGGTTGCCATAGGGCACGCGCAAGTCATTCAGAACAGAGCCCCACCCCTTCCCAGCCGAAGAACAGCTGCAGCAGATTATCCGCCGTCACCAACATCAGCATGGAGAAGCTGAACAGCGACAGATAGGCGAAGAAGCGGAAGCGCGGATATTCGTCGTGGCCCATATACCCGACGCTGTAGATATGGATCAGCGTCGATACGAACGTCACCATCGCCACCATCGCCGCCGACAGCGTATCGTAGCGCAACGCCCAGGTGACATGGAACCGGCCGACATCGATCCAGGTGCCCAGCAACAGCACACCCGGATGCGCCGCATCGGTCGCTAGCGGGAAGAACGCCAGGGAGCCGCAGATCGCGGCCACGATCATGCACAGAATGGAAACCGCCTGCGCGGCTCGATCGCCGATGGCGCGGCCCAACAGGCCGGCGACCAGGGCCCCGCCCAGCGGCGCCAGAACCGCCACACCGTAAGCGAAAGGCGCGCCCATGATTGAACCGCTCATCATGTCAGCCCTTCATCAGTGTCACGTCCTCGACCTCGATCGAGCCACGATTGCGGAAATACACCACCACGATGGCCAGGCCGATCGCCGCCTCGGCGGCGGCCACGGTCAGCACGAACATCGCCATGATCTGCCCGGCCAGATCGTTCAGCACCGAGGAGAAGGCGACGAAATTCAGATTGACCGCCAGCAGGATCAGCTCGACCGACATCAGGATGACGATGACGTTCTTACGGTTGAGGAAGATGCCGAAAATCCCCAGCACCAGCAGAATGGCGCTTACGGTCAGATAATGACCCAGGCCGATATCCATCACGCCGCCCATGATCAGCGAACCTCCGGCGTATGATGCGCATCGCCATGGCCGGCGGCGTGCCCGCCGCCATGACCTTCATGGGCATGTTCCAACTCGGGAACCGGCGCCGGCTTCGGCCGGTAGATGCCCAGCGTCTTGATCCCAGCGCCGAGTGCGACATCCAGCATCTCCAGCGTATCGCCGGGCTGGCGCTCGTTCTGGTGACGGATGACCTGGTGGCGGGAGGTCTTGCGGTCACGCAGGGTCAGCACAATCGCGCCGATCATCGCGACCAGCAGCACCAGGCCCGCGGCCTGGAACAGGAAGATATAGTCCGTATAGAGCAGCCGCCCGATCGCCGCGGTATTGCTTATCCCCGCCGGCGTGCTCGACAGCTTTGCCGACATCGCCGCCGGCGCGAACTTCCAGCCGCCCAGCACGAAAACCAACTCGGCGAACAGCACCGTCACCACCGCGAGTCCGACCGGCAGATAACGCTGGAACCCCTCGCGCATGGCGACGAAATCCACATCCAGCATCATCACCACGAACAGGAACAGAACCGCGACCGCGCCGACATAGACGATCACCAAAATCATCGCCAGGAACTCGGCCCCCGCGATCAGGAACAGCGCCGCGGCGTTGAAGAAGGCCAGGATCAGAAACAGCACGGAATGCACCGGATTGCGCGCCGTCACGACCATCGCGGCGGAGACGAGCAGGATCGCGGTGAAGACGTAAAAGGCGATGGCGGTAATCATCTGTAGGGCGCGTCCAGTTCGAGCCGACGCGCCAGTTCCGGTTCCCACCGGTCGCCGTTCGCGAGCAGCTTGTCCTTGTTGTACATCAGCTCTTCACGCGTCTCGGTGGCGAACTCGAAGTTCGGCCCTTCCACGATCGCATCCACCGGGCAGGCCTCTTCGCACAGCCCGCAATAGATGCATTTGGTCATGTCGATGTCATAGCGCGTGGTCCGGCGGGACCCGTCCTCGCGCGGCTCAGCCTCGATGGTGATCGCCTGGGCCGGGCACACCGCCTCGCACAGCTTGCAGGCGATGCAGCGTTCCTCGCCATTGGGATAGCGGCGCAGCGCGTGCTCGCCCTTGAAACGCGGGCTGATCGGCCCCTTTTCATAGGGGTAGTTGATCGTGACCTTCGGCTTGAAGAAGTAACTCAGGGTCAGCGCCATGCCGGAGACCAATTCCCCCAGCAGCATGCTCCGCGCGGTGCGGTCCAGGAATGCCACGGCTCAGGCTCCTCGTTGAAAAATGGGGTCAAACACCATGGGGCAACCATCCGAAGGCCATCATCACGCCGGCGGTCAGCACCAGCCAGAACAGCGAGAACGGCAGAAACACCTTCCAGCCCAGGCGCATCAACTGGTCGTAGCGGTAGCGGGGAAACGTGCCACGGACCCAGATGAAGACGAACAGCAAGAAGCATATCTTGACGATCAGCCAGAGCGGCCCCGGCAGCCAGGTGAATGGCGCAAACGGGAACGGCGGCAGCCAGCCGCCCAGGAACAGGCTGGCGGTCATCGCCGACATCAGGATCATGTTGGCGTATTCGCCGAGGAAGAACAGTGCAAACGACATCGAGCTGTATTCGACAAAGAACCCGGCGACAATCTCGCTCTCACCTTCCGGCAGGTCGAACGGCGAACGGTTGGTCTCCGCCAATGCCGAGATAAAGAAGATGATGAACATCGGGAACAGCGGGATGAAATGCCATGCCGGGATGAATCCGAACCAGTAATGGTTCTGCGACTGGACGATGTCGGTCAGGTTGAGGCTGCCGACGCAGACCAGCACGGTTACGATCACGAAGCCCATCGACACTTCGTAGCTGACCATCTGCGCCGCCGAGCGCATAGCGCCCATGAACGGGTATTTCGAATTGCTGGCCCAGCCGGCGATGATGACGCCGTAGACTCCGAGCGAGCTGATCGCGAACAAATACAGCACACCCACATTGATGTCGGCAATCGCCCAGCCATCGTTCACCGGGATCACCGCCCAGGCGATCATCGCCAGCCCGAAGGTCAGCATCGGCGCCAGCAGGAACAACCCGCGATTGGCGCCCGACGGGATGATCGTCTCCTTCATCAGCATCTTCAGAGCATCGGCGAAGGGCTGAAGCAATCCGAACGGGCCCACCACGTTCGGGCCGCGGCGCAGCTGGATGGCCGCGAGCACCTTGCGCTCGGCCAATGTCAGATAGGCAACGCCGATCAGCAGCGGCACCAGCAGCGCCAGCGCCTGGGCAAACACGACGATCACATGCCCTAGGGGCGTATGGAAGAACTCCAACATGCCCCTACTCCGCCGCCAGTTTTGCCGTGGGCGCGTAGGTCACCGTGCATTCCGCCATGGTCGGGCTCGCCCGGCTGATCGGGTCCGTCTCGTAGTAATTCGCCACCGCGTCGACGAACGCCGCGTCGCTCATCGCCCCGGGCGAACGGGCAGGAACCGCCACGCCCGGCCCGGTCAGGTCGGCGCAGGGGAAGCGGGGCAGGAAGCCGACGCGGGCGAACACCGGGTTCACCTTCTCCAGCCGCGACCGCAAGGCCTCCAGCGTATCGTAGGGAAGGGTCTTACCGACCACTGCGCTGAACGCGCGTAGGATCGTCCAATCCTCCCGTGCGTCGCCGGGCGGGAAAATCGCCAGCGCCCCGCGCTGCACACGGCCCTCGGTGTTTACGTAGGTGCCGTTCTTCTCGGTATAGGCCGCACCCGGCAGGATCACATCCGCCCGCGCCGCGCCGGCATCGCCGTGATGGCCTTGATAGACCACGAAGGTGTTGGTGCCGATCCGCGACGTGTCGAACTCGTCCGCGCCAAGCAGCCACAGCACATCCACGCCGCCGCCCATCATCCCGGCCACGCCTTTGCCGCCCACGCCTGGCCCCGTGCCCGGCAGGAAGCCAAGATCCAGCGCGCCGACCCGGGCGGCTGCCGTGTGCAGCACATTAAAGCCATGCCATTCCGCGCCCAGCGCCCCGCTTTGCGCTGCTAGCGTCCAGGCACCATCCAGCACCGCCTCACCATCCACGCGCCGCAGCGCGCCCTGGCCGACGATGATCATCGGCTTTTGCGCCGTCTTCAGCACTTCCGCGAAGGGGTGGGCACCATTGAGCAGGGCCTTGAGAACGGCGGGACTGTCGCCGAGATGCTCGGCACGATAGGTCAGGTCGGCCGCAGCGCCGATCACGGCGATCGGGATATTCGCGGCAACGTAGCGCTTGCGAATCCGCGCGTTCAGCACCGGCGCCTCATGGCGCGGGTTGGAACCGATGATCAGGATCGCATCCGCGTCCTCGATCCCGGCAATCCCGCTATTGAACAGATAGAAATCCCGACGCGACCCATCCAGCTTTTCGCCATATTGGCGGCAATCCAGATTGACCGAGCCCAGCGCGCCCATCAAATCCTTCAGCGCCAGCAGGCTCTCGGCATCGCAAAGATCACCGGCGATGGCGCCGATCCGGTCGCCTTCCTTGCCCTTCAGCTTTGCCGCAATGGCGGCAAACGCCTCGTCCCAGCTTGCCGGATGCAGCTTGCCATCCCGGCGGACCCAGGGCTTGTCGAGCCGGCGGCGGCGCAGCCCGTCCACGGCGAAGCGCGATTTATCGCCCAGCCACTCCTCATTCACGTCCTCGTTCAGCCGGGGCAAAATGCGTAAAACCTCGGCGCCGCGGGTGTCGATGCGGATATTGGCGCCGACCGCATCCAGCACATCCACGCTGTCGGTATTTTTGAGTTCCCAGGGCCGGGCGGTGAACGCGTAGGGCTTGGACGTCAGCGCGCCGACCGGGCAAAGATCGATCAGATTGCCCGACAGCTCCGAACCCAGCGCCCGCTCGACATAGGTGCCCACTTCCATCGTCTCGCCACGCCCGGTGGCGCCGAGGTCGGGCACGCCCGCCACCTCGGTCGCGAAGCGGATGCAGCGGGTACAATGGATGCAACGCGTCATCACGGTCTTGACCAGCGGGCCGAGATCCTTGTCCTTCACCGCGCGCTTGTTTTCCTCGTAGCGGGTGTGATCCCCGCCATAGCCGACCGCCTGGTCCTGCAGGTCGCATTCGCCGCCCTGGTCGCAGATCGGGCAATCGAGCGGATGGTTGATCAGCAGGAATTCCATCACGCCACGCCGCGCCTTGCGCACCATCGGGCTGTCGGTATGCACGACCATGCCGTCGGCCACCGGATAGGCACAGGAGGCGAAGGGCTTGGGCGGCGCCTTCTCGATCTCCACCAGGCACATCCGGCAATTGCCGGCGACCGACAGGCGCTCATGGTAGCAGAAACGCGGAATTTCGATGCCCGCGGCCTCGCAGGCCTGGATCACGGCGGAGCCGTTTGGAACCTCAACCTCGATACCGTTGACGGTGACTTTGGCCATCTCTCTACTCCGCCGCCAACTGTGTGATTGGCGCACGCCCGGCCTTGTAAGCGGCGATCCGTTCTTCCATCACGGGACGGAAATGCCGGATCAGGCCTTGGATCGGCCAGGCCGCCGCATCGCCCAGCGCACAGATGGTGTGGCCCTCGATCTGCCTTGTCACCTGCTCCAGAACGTCGATCTCGGCGATCTCCGCCCTGCCCTGCACCATCCGGTTCATCACCCGCATCATCCAGCCCGTGCCCTCGCGGCACGGCGTGCACTGACCGCAGCTTTCATGCTTGTAGAACTGCGCCAGGCGCGCGATCGCCTTGATCAGGTCGGTGGACTTGTCCATCACGATCACGGCCGCCGTGCCCAGACCGCTGCGCGCGGCGCGCAGGCTGTCGAAATCCATCAGCATGTCGTCGCACATCGCCTTCGGCAGCATCGGCACCGAGGACCCGCCGGGGATCACCGCCAGCAGATTGTCCCACCCGCCACGCACGCCGCCGGCATAGCGGTCGATCAACTCGCGCATGGGAATGCCGAGTTCCTCTTCCACGTTGCACGGCTTGTTTACGTGGCCGGAAATGCAGAACAGCTTGGTGCCGGCATTACCGGGACGCCCAAGGCCAGAGAACCAGGCGGCACCCCGGCGCAGGATGGTCGGCGCCACCGCGATCGACTCGACATTGTTCACCGTGGTAGGGCAGCCATACAGGCCGACAGCGGCAGGGAACGGCGGCTTCAGCCGCGGCATGCCCTTCTTGCCTTCCAGGCTTTCGAGCAGCGCGGTTTCCTCGCCACAGATATAAGCGCCGGCACCGCGATGCAGGTAACAATCGAAATCATAGCCGGACCCGCAGGCATTCTTGCCGATCAGCCCGGCTTCATAGGCCTGGTCGATCGCCGCCTGCAGATGCAGTGCCTCGTTATAGAATTCGCCTCGGATATAGATATAGGCCGCGTTCGCCCCCATCGCAAAGGATGCGATCAGGCAACCCTCGACCAGCTTGTGCGGATCGTGACGGATGATATCGCGGTCCTTGCAGGTGCCGGGCTCGGACTCGTCGGCATTCACCACAAGGTAATGCGGCCGGCCGCCCGAGGTCTTCGGCATGAACGACCATTTCAGCCCGGTGGGGAAACCGGCGCCGCCACGGCCGCGCAGGCCGGAGGCCTTCATTTCCTCGACAATTACGTCGCGCCCGCGCGCCAGGATCGCCGCGGTGCCGTCCCAGTCGCCGCGCGCCAGCGCGCCCTTCAGGCCCCAATCATGCAAGCCATACAGATTGGTGAAGATGCGGTCCTTATCGTCGAGCATCGCATCACTCTCCAGCGGAGGTGGTGGGGAATTGCAGCGTCGTCAGCGTCTCCGGCCCGCCTTCAGGGGCGGAATTCTGCCGGCCCTTGGCCGAGCCGACCGGCGGCTGCGTGCCGGCCCGCAACGCTTCCAGCAATTCAACGGTCGAGGAGGCGTCCATATCCTCATAGAAATCGTCGTTCACCTGCAGAATCGGTGCATTGACGCAGGCGCCAACGCATTCGACCTCACTCATGGTGAACTGGCCATCGGCGCTGGTTTCGCCCCAGCCCTGAATGCCCGTGACCTTGCGGCAGGCAGCCACCACGTCATCGGACCCGCGCAGCCAGCACGGCGTCGTGGTGCACAACTGCAGATGCCAGGTGCCGACAGGCTTGGTGTTGAACATCAGATAGAAGGTCGCGACCTCATAGACGCGGATCGGCGCCATATCGAGGCGGCGGGCAATCTCGTCCATCGCCACACGCGGGATCCAGGCGCTGCCGGTTACCCGTTTCATCTGGCGCTGGGCGATATCGAGCAGCGGCAGAACGCCGCTGGCCTGTTTACCGGCCGGATATTTCGCAAGATGCTTCGCGATCATCGCGTCGCTCTCGGCATCGAAGCTGAACTCGGTCGGTTCCACGGTATTGGCTTCAGTCATGACTACCTGTCGATCTCGCCGAACACGATATCCAGCGATCCGATGATCGCCACCGCGTCGGCCAGCATGTGCCGCCGCGCCATCGTTTCGGTTGCCTGCAAATGGGCAAAGCCGGTCGCGCGGATCTTGCAGCGATACGGCCTGTTGGTGCCGTCGGAAACCAAATACACGCCGAACTCGCCTTTCGGGCTTTCCACCGCGGTGTATGTGGCGCCGGCGGGTACGTGATAGCCCTCGGTGTACAGCTTGAAGTGATGGATCAGAGCTTCCATCGACCGCTTCATCTCCGCGCGCGTGGGCGGGGAGAACTTGTGGTCCTGCACCTTCACCGGGCCCGGCTTCATCTTCGCCAGGCATTGCTGGATGATCTTCACGCTTTCGCGCGCCTCAGCGATGCGCATGAGGTAACGGTCGTAGCAATCGCCGTTGCGCCCGATCGCAATGTCGAACTGCACCTCGGCGTATTTGTCATAGGGCTGCGCGCGGCGCAGATCCCACGGCACGCCAGACGCGCGCAGGCACGGCCCGGTGAAACCCCAGGCCAACGCCTCCTCGGCGGTCAGCACGCCGATATCCACGGTGCGCTGCTTCCATATCCGGTTGGAGGTCAGCAGGCCTTCCAGATCGTCCATGAATTTCGGAAAGGTTTCCGCCCATTCGGCGATCCGGTCTTCCAGGCCCGCCGGCAGATCCTTCGCCACGCCGCCGGGGCGGAAGTAGTTCGCATGAAGTCGGGCGCCGGAAGCCGCCTCATGGAATTCCATGAGCTTTTCCCGCTCCTCGAAGCCCCACAGGCTCGGCGTGATGGCGCCGACATCGAGTGCGTAGGTGGTCAGGTTCAACAGATGGTTCAGGATGCGGGTGATTTCCGCGAACATCGTGCGGATCCACTGGCCGCGCTCGGGCGGGGTGATGCCGAGCAGCTTTTCCACCGCCAGCGCGAAGGCATGCTCCTGGCACATCGGCGACACGTAATCGAGCCGGTCGAAATACGGCAGCGCCTGGATGTAGCTCTTGTATTCGATCAGCTTCTCGGTGCCGCGATGCAGAAGGCCGATATGCGGATCGGCGCGTTCGACAACCTCGCCATCCATTTCCAGGATCTGGCGCAACACGCCATGCGCGGCGGGATGCTGCGGGCCGAAATTGATCGAGTGGGTATCGATCTCGACCGTGCGGGTGGTCTTCGCGGCAATTTCCGCGGGGCTCGCTGCTGTCAATTCGGTCATCGGATCAACCTTTGGCCTTCGCTTCTTCAGCGCGCTCGGTATGTACCTTCTCGTCGCCCGGCAGCGTGGTCATCGCTTCCCAGGGAGAGACGAAATCAAAATTGCGGAAATCCTGCGTCAGCTTGACCTTGTCGTAGACCACCGCCTTGCGGTCCTCGTCGTAGCGAACCTCGACATAACCGGTCAGCGGGAAATCCTTGCGCAGCGGATGCCCCTCGAAGCCGTAGTCGGTCAGGATGCGGCGCAGGTCGGGCTGGCCGGAGAACACGATTCCGTACATGTCCCACGCTTCACGTTCCCACCAGGTCGCCACCGGCCAGATGCCATGCACGGACGGCACGGGCTTGGTCTCGTCGGTGGTCACGATCACGCGCAAGCGATGGTTCAGCGACACAGACAGCAAATTGTAGACGACATCGAAGCGCTCTTCGCGTTCCGGCCAGTCCACGCCACAAATGTCCATCACCTGCTCGAAGGCAAAGCGCGGATCGTCGCAAAGGGTGGACATCAAGCCATACAGCGCATCGCGCTCGGCGAGCACGACGATTTCGCCCTTGTCGATCTGAGTCGAGATCACGCCGGGCAGGCTGCCGGCATCGGCAGCCAGGATCTCAGCCGGCGTGGGCGGGGGCGGCGGGGCCGGTGCCGCTTCGGGAGCGGGTTCGTCAGCCACGGAGGATGGTCCCCGTGCGGCGGATCTTCTTTTGCAGCTGCATGATGCCATACACCAGGGCTTCGGCCGTCGGCGGGCAGCCCGGCACGTAGATATCAACGGGCACCACGCGGTCACAGCCGCGCACCACCGAATAGGAATAATGGTAATAGCCGCCGCCATTGGCGCAGCTGCCCATGCTGATCACCCAGCGCGGCTCGGGCATCTGATCGTAGACCTTGCGCAGGGCGGGCGCCATCTTGTTGGTCAGCGTACCGGCGACGATCATCACATCGGACTGGCGCGGAGAAGCACGCGGGATGATGCCCATCCGGTCGAGGTCGTAGCGCGGCATGTAGGCGTGGATCATCTCCACAGCGCAGCACGCGAGGCCGAAAGTCATTGGCCAGAGGCTGCCGGTGCGGGCCCAGTTCACCACCTTATCAAGGTTGGCGACCACAAACCCCTTGTCGGCGATTTCACCGGTGATGCCCTTGATCACCGCGTCCTGCGCCGGACCCGGGGGTAGTTCCCGGCCGTTCCAGGCGATCCCTGTCGCAGCGCTCATGACTTTACTCCCACTCCAGGGCGCCCTTGCACCACTCATAGACGAACCCGATCGTCAGCACGCCAAGAAAGCCGACCATGGACAGGAAGCCGAACAGCCCGATCTGCGACAGGCTGACGGCCCAGGGAAACAGGAACGCGACTTCCAGATCGAAGATGATGAACAGGATGGCCACCAGATAGAAACGCACATCGAAACGCCGACGCGCGTCGTCGAACGCCTCGAACCCGCACTCATACGCCGACAATTTCTCCGCATACGGCTTTTGCCGCGCCGCGATCAGCGAGCCGCCCACCATCGCCATGGCAATAACGCCGGCGATGACCATGAACACCAGTATCGGCAGATATTCGGTGAGCATCGGGATATGTCTCTTTCCGGTCCATCAAGGCAGCACCGCATAATTCGGAGCTTATAGAAGGCCATACATGACCTGATCGCATCCGCCAAGCTGTGCGTTGCAGCATGACATTAGACACGTCCCGGTCGAGCCGCCAGGGCCATAACGGCGCGCCAAAACAGATGAACCCCGCCCTCAGGGAGGGCGGGGTTCATCTGGAAAACTCTGGAAAACGGTTGTGCCAAAGACACATCGACTGCTTCGCTGCTGGCGCGAGAGACGGGGCTCGAACCCGCGACCTCCGGCGTGACAGGCCGGCGCTCTAACCAACTGAGCTACTCCCGCAGCGGCAGCGAGGCGCAGCGTTTAGGCTGGCACGGCTGCGACGTCAAGGCACGAAAATCACCGGGACCAAAGGCACTGCATTCCGACATACGAATCGGTCGATACACCCTCTGGGAATGGGCGGTGACGGGCTCGAACCGCCGACATCCTGCGTGTAAAGCAGGCGCTCTACCAACTGAGCTAACCGCCCGTGCCAGCGAGACCTTCGATTAAACCGACCCGGCGCAAAAGCAAAGGCTCCCATCCATGCGAAAAACCGCCCGGAGATAGATCCCCAAGCGGTTTCGCAAATTGAAAGGCTTATTCGCGGCTGGCTTAGTTCACAGCATCCTTGAGACCCTTGCCTGCCTTGAAGCGGACATTGGTGGAAGCCGCGATCTGGATTTCCTCGCCGGTGCGCGGATTGCGGCCCGTCGTCGCTTCCCGCTTTGCGGTGGCGAATGTGCCGAATCCGACCAGGCGAACCTCTTCACCGCCCTTGAGCGCCGCTTCGATTGCCCCGAACACGGCATCGACTACCTCCGCGGCCTTGGCGCGGGTTACGTCGGCTTGGTCAGCGACGCTGGCAATCAGATCCATTTTGTTCACGAAGTCGTTCTCCTACTCAGGTTGGTAAAAAGGGTCGGCGCAACTAGCACGAATCGGCCAGCCCACCAAACGAAACTAGAGGCGAGGTTTCCGCTGCGTCAACGAAACCGGCGCATTTTCTCGGAAAAACCGCCCTTACCCTGCGCATGCGTAACACTCCGCGAAAGAAAGCGACCCGCTGGCACAGACCAGCGGGTCGCTCATACAAGGCACGGCCGCCGAATAACGCAGGCTTTAGTGCGGCAGCGAAGCCGCCGTCGCTCCAGATCCGGTAGCCGCCACCGGCTCAGGCGGCTCCACCCACTCGATCGCCTCGGGCTTGCGGGCCAAGGCCTGTGCAATCACCTGATCCACGTCGGCGACCGCGATGATCTTCAGGTTCTTTTTCACATTATCAGGGATTTCCGCCAGATCCTTCTCGTTATCCTTCGGGATGAACACGGTCGTAATTCCCGCCCGCAACGCCGCGAGCAGCTTCTCCTTCAATCCGCCGATCGGCAGCACGCGGCCGCGCAGGGTGATCTCCCCGGTCATCGCCACGTCCCGGCGCACGGGGATGCCCGTGAGCACGCTGACGATGGAGACCGCCATGGCAACACCGGCGGATGGACCATCCTTCGGCGTGGCCCCCTCGGGCACGTGCACGTGGATGTCACGCTTCTCGAACAGAGTCGGCTTGATGCCGAAGCTGATCGACCGCGACCGCACATAGCTAAGGGCAGCCGAGACGCTCTCCTGCATGACCTCACCGAGCTTGCCGGTATGCTTGACGTTTCCCTTGCCGGGCAGCAGCACGCTCTCGATCGTCAGGATCTCGCCGCCGACCTCGGTCCAGGCCAAGCCGGTGACGACACCGACCATGTCCTCGGCCTCGGTCTCGCCGTAGCGGAACTTGCGGACCCCGGCGTATTTCTCGAGGTTCTTCGACGTGACCGCCAGCTTCTTGGCCTTCGTCGTCACGATCTCCTTCACAGCCTTGCGGGCTAGGTTGGCGATCTCACGCTCCAAATTCCGCACCCCAGCCTCGCGGGTGTAGTAGCGGATCAGGTCGTGCAGGGCCTCGTCATTGATGGTCCACTCGTCCTTCTTCAGGGCGTGCGCCTCGGACTGCTTAGCGATGAGATGGCGCTTGGCGATCTCCACCTTTTCGTCCTCAGTGTAGCCGGCAATGCGGATGATCTCCATCCGGTCCATCAGCGGCTGCGGCATGCGCAGGCTGTTGGCCGTGGTGACGAACATCACATCCG
>CAINEA010000224.1 GCA_903847525.1 uncultured Acetobacteraceae bacterium
GGTTCGGCTCGATCTGGCCGTGGTTGCCGCGGTGGCGGGTGTAATGGCCGGGCGCCTTGTCGAGCTTCTGGTTCCAGATGTCGAGCCCGGTCGGGATGTACCAGATGGTCTGCGCCATCGGCAGCATCGCAAGATCTTTCGGCAGCATCTTCGTCAGGTTGATCGTCGCGCGCGCGCTGAGCAGGCAATGGTCATTGTTGACGAAGTTCGGATACCCGTCGTCGAACCGCTCATGATACGGCACGTGGGTGTAGGGGGCGTGGATCCGCACGCCCTCGGCGACGATCTCGTTCAGCGGGCGGCCAGCCTTCACTAGGTCGTAATAGACGAGGCTGGCGCCGATCTGGTCGCGCGCGAGGATCCGCTCCTCGAGCTTGTCGTAAAGGTGCACGGCTTCGTTACTGCCGGTCGTGGCAACATTCGTGTCCATGATCGTCCGATCTCCCCCTGAGCATGAGCCTGTTTCCAGGCCTGCATATGGATCAGCGTCGTATTGTTGACACGATACTAAGACCAACTTCGAGCGCTCGACAATCGGCGCTTTGCCCGGGGGGACATTGCTGGCATGCGTTTACGGTGGCGTTTACAGTTGCGGTGAGGTTGCGCGGCAGGCGGGATCAGCCGCGGCGTATGGTTGAACGAATACGGTCGCGCAGGGAACGCAACCCGGTTTCTAGACGATTGGCGGGAGTCGGGCGGCGCAGCACGACGTAGTGCATGTCCGGGCCGGGCGATCCGAGATTGGCTTTGTAGCGGTTCTCCCCGGCCATGAAATCATAGACGCCGTCGCCTTCACGCTCGTGCATCTCGATGCATAGGCAATGGCTGACGAGCCCAGGTTTCAGCTTGGGGTCGTCCTCGAACAGAAAGCCGCTTTGGTAGGAATACACCTGACGGCGGTAGATCAGGTTGTAGAGATAGCCGATCACGGTATCGCCACGGGTGATGCGGATCAGTTCGACACCGCCGTGCGGCTGGCAGGTTTCGATCAGGCAGCGCTGGAAACGTTCGAAGAAAGGGAGAGCGAATGCCCCGGGTTCGCCACGCCCGGTCCAGTAGGGTTGATGCAGGACCTTCAGTCCGTCCAGGAATGCGAGGGCTTCCGCCACGTCGCGCGCGCGGGTGATGGTCAGCTTGCCCTGCTTTTCGTACAGCCGTATCGAGCGGCGGATTTGCTGACGGGTATTGGCGCTGAGGCTGTCGGCATAGGTGCGGCCGGATGCGCGGATGGCGTCCAGATCCACACGCCAGGACGGCTTGCTCCAGACCAGTTCATGCAGCAGGCCGCCGGTCCCGCCGTGGGAGGAGGCCTGGGACGAGGGATCGGCCGCGTAGGTTCGGACGACATTGCGCATGTGAAGTTCATCGATACGCGGTGCCGCGGATCGGCCGGTTGCCGGCCGGCGGCTGAGGAGGAAGCGGATCGCCGCATCCTCTGCCGCAGCCACGCCGGATCCAGGATTGGCCATGACATGCGGGCCGGACGCGATGCCCGTGACGTGGCGCGCGACCAGCAATCCATTGTATTCGATCGTGATGACGTCCTTTTCGGGATCGCCGGTGTTGTGAAGTTCCGATCCGAATATCTTCATCGGCAAGCGGCCAGGCCGGAGCGATGAGACGAGCAGTCCGAGAACCATGACCTTCCCCGAACTGCGGCCGATTAGCACCGATACGGGCTGGCCGATCTCCGCGACCCAGCAGCCGATCCAGTCCCAGGACAGGAAAAAATGACAGTCCGACCGCGCCTCCAGTTCGCGCCAAAGTTGTGCCAGAAAGGATTCCGGCATGTCGGTCTCAATGTCAAAAACGATGGAGGCATAGGCCATACTAAAATTCTGAACCCGGTAGTTTGCTAATGTATTATCATTCAATCCATGCAGATTTTGAACTAGGCTATCTGAATAAGCCGTTCGAGACCACGCTGGCCCTCTTGAACGATGCCCTTGAATCGCTTCCGCCCGACGGCGAATTTTTTTATTGAGAGATTCCAATTCATGGGGCCAGGTTCTTTTCCCGCAACCGGTTTGATCCAGCTTTTGCCCCTGCCCCCGAATGGGTGCCGCTATATTTTAGGACGAATGATTATGATCGGGCCTGTGACGGACCCGATATGCCGATCGCCGCTTGAGCCCTCCGTCAAATCCTGTATGAACCGCTGAAGTGGCAACGTTTATAGCAGCCGCGCGGCCGAGAACAAATTTTGCCTAAAGGGCCACGATGACAGCGCGGGTACCAGGAAGCAGCCCCATTCAGCCACGACAGACCGGTTCTGGTGAGGCTCTGCTGCAGGAAACTCACTACCCATCGCGGGTCCTTGCACCGGCTTTCGTGTCACGGTCTGGCCGCCCCGTTGGGTTGAGATCGACCGGGAACCTCGTGCCCGTGACCGCGTGCTCGCGGATACCCCGCCGAGCCCTTCGTGCCGTCCGACCGTGCTGACCCCCCGCCAACGCATCGCCGTGTTGCCGGACGGTCCGCCGCTGCTTCAGGTGGTCGTGGATACGGAGCTCGAGTTCGATTGGAGCCGCCCGTTCGCGCGTGACAACATCGCCGTTTCCTCGATCGACCG
This sequence comes from uncultured Acetobacteraceae bacterium, assembly GCA_903847525.1. Lineage (GTDB taxonomy): Bacteria > Pseudomonadota > Alphaproteobacteria > Acetobacterales > Acetobacteraceae > PALSA-911. Next base: position 2,573 of record CAINEA010000224.1, read on the forward strand.
GCAGTTCCTGGCGCTTGAGATCTTCGAGGGTTACGGGCTGAAGCCGACCTATGTCATCGACTATCCGATCGCCACACAGCCTTCGTCGATTGCCGTGCTGCGGTCATTTCTGGCCGATGAGCGGTGCCTGCTCGGCAGCCACCTGCACCCATGGGTGAACCCGCCCTATGACGAACCAGTGACGGCGTTCAATTCCTATCCAGGCAACCTCGATCCGACATTGGAACGGCGGAAGCTGACGGTCCTCACCGATGCGATCGTGGCTGCCTTCGGCATACGGCCGACCATCTATAAGGCGGGGCGCTATGGGATGGGGCCTGGGACGGCAGATACGTTGCAAGCGCTCGGCTACGAAATCGACCTCAGCGTGGTGCCGCATACCAATTTCGGCAACGATGGAGGGCCCGATTTCCGCTCCCATCCGGATCGGCCACATTGGTTCGGAGACGGCGACGGCCTGCTGGAAATCCCAATGTCGCGCGGATTTTCCGGACTGGTGGCGCCGTTCGGACCGGCGATTTTCTCCGCAACCCAAACCCGGCTTGGCCTGGCGCTGCATTTAGGGGCACTCCTGGCCCGGACGCGCTTGCTGGAACGTGCCACCCTGACCCCCGAAGGGATCGATACGACTGCCCATAAGCGCCTGATGCGGGCGATGATCGATCGGGGGCACCGGGTATTCACGCTGTCCTTCCATAGTCCGTCGTTGGCGCCCGGCCATACACCCTATGTCCGCACCGCCAATGAATTGCAGCAATTCCTGGACACGATCCGGTATGCGCTCGATTTCTTCTTCGGCGAGATCGGGGGTCGCGCGACCACTCCGCCCGAGGTCCGCCAACTGGCCCTGAGTGCCCGGGACACGACCCGGTTCTAGTTTGACACCGACGACCCGCAGCGGGTTGCCCGGATAAGTTGATTGGCCCGGTTGATCGGCGCGGTTCAATTGTTCCAGTTCGTGGGGCACATATTGGCGAGGGAATGCAAGCCATGAAGGCAGCTTCGATGAACTCAGGTTCCATGGAATTGGGAGAGCAGATCTGGCAGATCGAGACTGTCGCGGGGTCCGGGGCGCAAGGCTATAGCGGCGAGGGCGGAGCGGCGAAAGCGGCGGCATTGAACAATCCGTTCGATATCGCGTTCGACCCGGCCGGCCGGCTGGTATTCTCCGACACGTTCAATCATTGCATCCGGCGGGTGGATCTGGCGACAGGCGTGATCACGACCATCGCAGGGACAGGGCATGCTGGGTTCGGCGGCGATGGCGGCCCGGCGGGCGCGGCACAGTTCAACGAGCCCTATGGCGTGGTGACCGACCGGGCCGGGACGATCTACATCGCGGACCGACTGAACCGGCGGGTGCGGCGGATCGACGGGGCGACCGGCATCGTCACCACCCTGGCCGGCACCGGCGAGGTCGATTCTGGCGGCAAGGACGGTGCGGCCGGTGCGACCGGCCTGGCCGAGCCGAACGGGCTGGCCCTGTCGCCCGACCAGACCCGGCTGTTTATCGCCGATGTCGCCGATCACCGGGTGCGCGTCGTGGATCTGGCCGCCGGCACGATCGCCACTTTCGCAGGCACCGGCGAGGGCCTGCATGCTGGGGATGGTGGCCGGGCCCGGCAAGCGGCGATCTTCGGCGCGCGGGCGGTGGCTGTGGGGGCGGACGGGGCGGTGTTCATTCTGGAACGGCAGGGCGGCACCCTGCGGCGGGTCGATCCGGCAAGCGGGATCATCGCAACGATTGCCGGCACCGGCGCGCGCGGCTACGGCGGGGATGACGGGGCGGCGATCGAGGCGGTGTTCGACCGGCCGAAGGAACTCGCGCTGACACCTTCCGGCGACGTGCTGGTCGTGGACACGGAGAACCATGCCATCCGGCTGGTGGATCTACGCCACGGCCGGGTGAGCACGATCGTCGGCAACGGCATTGCGGGCTACTCCGGCGAGAATGTACCAGCGTTGTCGGCCTGCCTGGCGCGCCCGCACGGTACGGCGGTCGGGCCGGACGGGGCGATCTATATCGGCGATTCCGAGAACCACCGGGTGCGGCGGGTCACGCCGGTAGCGGCTGGCTAGAACGGTTCCAATCAGACCGCCTTTGGGCTGATTGGTAAAACTGCTCGATAAACCTGACACCGAGAGCGGTTTTATTGTCCGCGCTTTCGGACGAATGACCTGAAACCGCTCTAGACGTCTACCACGATGTAGTCGTTCTCGACGCTGACCTGCACCGTTTCGGCGACATAGGGACCTTCGACGCGTTCGCCGGAAGCGCCTTCCGGTGCCATGAGCGTGTCGCCATGTGCGACCTCCACCGGATAGGCGCGCACCTGCACGCGGGCGGGCTCGCACCAGGACTGGCCGGTGCGGATATCGAATTCCCAGCCATGCCAGGGGCAGCGGATGATCTCGCCCTTGCGGGTGAAGCTGTATTTGCCCGGCTCGGTGGATTGCACGAGGCCGGTGATCACGCCGTCACAGAGGCTGCCGCCCTGGTGCGGGCATCGGTTCAGCAGGCCGAAGAACTCGCCTTCCAGGTTGAAGATGACGATCGGTCGACCACGGACGGTGACCAGCTTCTTTTCGCCGGGGGGGATGTCGCTGACGGGGGCGACGACGTGCTTGCTCATGCGTTGCGGTCCGTTCCTGTGAGGGCTTCTTCGCCGCCCTTGCTACCGAATTCAATGTAGACCGGCACGGCTGGTTAAACGAGTGGGGACCGCTTGACCGCAACCGGAACCCAGACCATCGTTTTCGCGCTCAAAGCCGGACCGAACCGGCGTGTCTTGCAGGGAAACGCCAATGCTCCGAACGACCGCCATCCGATCGCTTGCCGCACTTGCGGCGATGCTGTGCGCGCCGGCCATTCTGGCCCCCGGACCGATTTCGACGGCCTCGGCCGCCGAGATGGCGGCGGTTTGCGCCAGTCCGCGGCAGATGGAGGGGTTCAGGACCTGTGCCGACGTGGCCAAGGCGGAGCAGGAAGGGGCGCTGGTGCTCTATTCGCCCGATCCCGAGGAGGGTTCGGCCAAGTTGCTGGCCGCCTTCCATAACGAATTCCCGAAGATCACCACCAATTTCATCCGGCTGCAGACCGGGGCTCTGTATCAAAAGCTGATGACCGAGCGCCGGGCCAACGTATTCATGGTGGACGTTCTGCAACTGACCGATATCGGCTTCGTGCTCGATTTCCAGAAGCGCAACGGCTACCTGCGCTACGTCTCGCCGGAGATGTCGGGCTACAAGGCCGATTATAAGAGCACTCCGGAGGGCTACTGGACCTGGGCCTCGTTCATCATGGCCGGCATCGCCTACAACCCGAAGCTGGTGCCGCCCGACCAGGTGCCGAAATCCTGGAAAGACATGCTGAACTCGCGCTGGGCCGGCGTGGTGAGCACGAAAGGTTCCACCTCCGGGCTGCAGCATGTCGGCTGGTATGAATTGAAGCGGCTATACGGCGACGATTACTGGAAGACATTCGCCGAGCTGAAGCCGCGCGGCTTCGACAGCTATGTGCAGCAATACGAC
>CAINEA010000225.1 GCA_903847525.1 uncultured Acetobacteraceae bacterium
CAGGCGGCCCTGCCAGCGGCGCGGAACAACCCATCGCCACCGGAATTCCGAGACCGGCGAGGGGCAGGATCGACAGCGCGTTCCGCGTGACGTTCTCGATCGTGCTGTTCCCGTGACAGGTCGTGATGCCGATCAGATCGAGGTATCGGGCAGCATAAAGGATCGTCACCGCGTCGTCATGTCCGGGATCACAGTCGATCAGAAGTTTGGTTCTCGCCATCGCTATCTGCTTTGCCTGAAGGACGCCTGCTTTGGATCACTCGCGACGCAATGGGGCGCGGATGCAGAACCCACAATCCATATCGGAATAGCTGGCTGGCGGATCGTGCCCAGGGCATCTTGCCACGCGGCCGATTTCGCCGGCAACCGGCCGAAATAACGTCGCCATATGGCGGCCATCGCACCCATGGAGCCGCTCGCCATTTACGTCGGCTCGCGTTTGTCCTGCCATTTGCCAACCTCGCAAAGACACGCCCGATTGCGAAGGGAACACAACACGGCGATTATGCGGACCTAATGGCGCCACGAGACCAAACGCCGGCTCGTAAGGGCTCGTCAGGAAATAGCTGAATCGGTTCGGTTTGGCGGGTAGTTGGGGGATTCCCCGGTCACGGTGTGCTTTCGTAGCGTGGCGGGATGATCGACACCAGTGCCATTCGTGATCGCTTCGTTGCTGTTTCTCCGCATCTTGGCGAGCGCGGGCGTCGCTTTTTTGCTGCTGCGGAGGCGCGGACTGCCGGTTATGGCGGGATCGCGGCGGTTGCCCGAGCGACCGGCATCGCACCGAGCACGATCGGCCGCGGTTTGGCAGAACTGGATGGCGCGGAGGCGGTGCCCGCCGATCGGAATCGTCGCGTTGGTGGCGGACGCAAAACCTTGACCGCGACCGACCCGGCGCTGCTGGCCGATCTGCTGGCGCTAGTCAGCCCGAGTGAGCGTGGTGACCCGATGTCTCCACTGCGCTGGACCTGCAAAGGGCTGCGCCGCCTGGCCAGCGAATTGGGCGCGATCGGGCATAAGATCAGCCACACCGTCGTGGGCGAATTGCTCAAAGGCGAGAAATTCAGTCTGCAAGCCAATCGCAAGACCCGTGAAGGCGATAGCCACCCGGACCGCGATGCGCAATTCGCTCACATCAACGCGCGCGTCAGCCTTGCCCTAGCCCAGCAGCAGCCGGTGATATCGGTGGATACGAAGAAGAAGGAACTTGTCGGCAACTTCAAAAATGGAGGCCGGGAGTGGCGTCCGCAAGGCGATCCCGAGGAAGTGCGGGTGCATGATTTCCTGATCAAGGAGCTTGGCCGGGCGGTGCCCTACGGCATTTACGATCTGGCAGCCAATGCTGGCTGGGTCAGCGTCGGCATCGACCACGACACGGCGGAATTCGCCGTGCATACACTCCGCACTTGGTGGCGCACGGTCGGTTCCAAACGCTATCCCAATGCCCGCCACCTGACGATCACGGCTGACGGCGGTGGCAGCAACGGCTCTCGGGTGCGATTATGGAAACGTGAACTGCAAAGACTGGCCAACGAACTCGGCATCGATATCCATGTGCATCACCTGCCGCCGGGCACCAGCAAATGGAACAAGATCGAGCACCGGCTGTTTTCCTTCATCAGCATGAACTGGCGTGCCAAACCGCTCGTCAGCTACCGCGTCATCGTCGACCTGATCAGCGCTACAACGACCGATACGGGTCTGACCGTACGGTGTGAACTGGACACCAACACCTACGCGAAAGGGATCGTGGTCACCGATCAGGAGATGTCGCGAATCAACATCATACACGACGAGTTCCACGGCGAATGGAACTATACACTGCAATATCGAAACATCCTAGATGGCGTAGTTAATTCCTGACAAGCCCTAAGGCCCAAGCTCAGCAGGAAAGACGACCAGATGCCCGATGCCACGACCGACCTGGCGAGAGCCAGCGATTCTGCGAGCCACCGCTATGACGCCATTATCATCGGCGCGGGTATTGCCGGCATGTACCAACTCTATCGCCTGCGGCAATTGGGCCTCTCGATTTGCGTCTTCGAGACAGGCAGCGGCGTCGGCGGCACTTGGTACTGGAACCGGTACCCTGGTGCCCGTTTTGATTCCGAAAGCTACACGTACGGGTTCTCGTTCTCCGATGAGCTGTTGCAGGAATGGAACTGGAGCGAGCATTTCGCGGCACATCCGGAGACGCTGCAATACCTCAATTACGTCGCCAATAAATTCGATCTCCGCCGCGATATTCAGTTCAACAGCCGCGTCGACACCGCCACCTTCGACGACACCGACATGCACTGGGATGTGAAACTGGATACCGGTGAGCGTTTTGCCGCCCGCTTTCTGATCACGGCGATTGGCCCATTGTCAGCCGACACGCTGCCGCGCCTGCCCGGCGTGGAAAGTTTCCGCGGCCAATCCTTCCACACCTATCGTTGGCCGCATGAACCGGTGGACTTCGCCGGCAAGCGTGTCGCGGTCATCGGCACGGGCGCGACGGGCGTGCAGGTCATCCAGACCATCGCACACCAGGTTTCACAGCTGACGGTTTTCCAACGCACGCCCAACTGGTGCACACCACTCAACAACCGCCCAATCACCGATGATGAACAGCGGAAAATCAAGAGCAGCTACCCCGAGTTGTTCGAACGACTACGCCAGACGCCGGGCTGCTACATCCATGATGCCGACCCGCGTGGCACGTTTGAGGTGACACAAGAGGAGCGCGAAGCCTTCTGGGAACAGCGCTACGGAGAACCCGGCTTCGGCATCTGGCAGGCTAATTTCCGCGATATGCTGACCGACCCGAAGGCGAACGCATTGTTCAGCGACTTCATCGCACGCAAGATCCGCCAGCGGGTGCAGGATTCAGTCGTGGCCGAGATGCTGATCCCCAAATGCCACGGCTTCGGCACACGGCGCGTCCCACAGGAAACCGGTTACTACGAGGCCTTCAATCTTCCCCACGTAAAGCTCGTGGATCTGAAAGCTACACCGATCGAGCGCATCACGGAGACCGGCATTCGGACCAGCGATGCCGAATATGATTTCGATATGATCATCTACGCCACCGGGTTCGATGCCATCACCGGCGCCTTCGACCGGATCGACTTTCGCGGCACGGGTGGGCAACGCCTGAAAGACAAGTGGGCGGACGGGCCAAAGACCTATCTCGGCCTGCAGTCTGCCGGCTTCCCCAACATGTTGACCATCGTTGGCCCTCACAACGCCTCCACCCGCTGCAACATCCCCCGCTGCATCGAACAGAATGTGGACTGGGTGACCGGACTGATACGCCACGCGTCCGACCGCGGATACACGCGCTTTGAACCAACGCCCAGCGCAGAGGCGGACTGGACCCGCCACATCGACGAACTGGCCGACGGCTTGCTCTATGCCAAGATCGATTCCTGGGCCACCGGCATCAACACGAATGTCGAGGGCAAGACCGTCCGCCGGATCCTGCAATACCAGGGCGGTGCGCCAGCCTATCGGGCACGCTGCGACGCCGTCGCGTCAGAGGGCTATGCCGGCATGGATCTGCGGTAGCACCGCTTCGGGAGATCGGCGTTGCTATTTCGGCAAGGTCGCCAGGTATGGCGCGATTGCCGCCATGACTCCCTGGAAGATCAGCCTCATATCAATCGCCGCGACAAAGAAACCGACGATCCGTACAATGCTCAGTGGCACATCGAATACTTTCACATCAAGGTCCCGAAGATCAGAGAGAAGAACAGCAGGATCGGCGCATAGGTGCAGGCCTTCCTGGCAACGGTCCGGTGCGCGGCCTTGTCCTTGCCGTCCAGCAGCTGAAGAAAGACCGGCATCACCTCCAGCGGATTGATGATGGCCAGCAGCGTGGTGAACGTGCTGACGAACAGGGTGAGTATCTGATTCATGATCTGGTCCGGCCATTCCAGCGGTATCGCTCCGCGACGAAATACGAGGCGAGGAGAGAATCCGTGCAGCGGGTCGATTTCACCTGAACCCTCCCAAATATTGGCGCCGCCCATATCGGACGACAAATCCTGAACGAATCACGCTTCAACCCTGCGGAGTGTAGCAAGCAGCCGGCACTCTGGCGGCCAAAACTGTCTTGGTAAGGCGAACCAGAATGCACTAAC
>CAINEA010000226.1 GCA_903847525.1 uncultured Acetobacteraceae bacterium
CCACGCACAGGCCTCCTTCACGGCGACGCGCGTGGTGTCGATCCGGTCGTACCAGAAAAAGAAGCCGTGGTTCATGCCGTCGTAGCGCGTCATCCTGGTTGGAACGCCGGCAGCGATCAGGCGGCTGGCATAAAGCTCCCCCTCGTCACGCAGCGGGTCGTATTCCGCCGTCTGCACGAAGGCCGGCGGCAGGCCGGACAGGCTTTCGGCGCGAAGCGGGGACACGTGCGGGTTGGCCGCATCCGCCTGATTCCCGAGATAGTGGTTCCAGAACCAGATCATGCCTTCCCGCGTCAGGCCATAGCCTTCGGCGTTGTCGCGGTACGACGCATTGTTCGTATCCGCGTCGGTCACGGGATAGATCAGCAATTGCGCGCACAGCGCCGGGCCGCCCTCGTCGCGCACGCGCAGCGCGGTAACGGCCGCGAGATTGCCGCCGGCGCTGTCGCCCGCGAGCGCGATGCGGGCCGGGTCCGCATTGAGCAGGGCTGCATGGGCGCCGGCCCAGCGCGTGGCGGCGAGACAGTCATCCGGACCGGCGGGGAATTTGTGCTCGGGAGCGAGTCGGTAATCGACCGACACAACGACCGCCGATGCTCCCGCGCACAGATGCCGGCACATCGTGTCGTGCGTCTCCAGCGAGCAGATCACAAAGCCGCTGCCATGGAAGAACACGATCAGCGGGAACGGCCCCTGGCCCTTCGGCGTATAGATCCGCAGCTTCAGTTCGCCGCCCGGGCCGGCGATCGCGCGATCCTCGATATCGCCCACAGGCACCCGCCGGCCGCCGAGGGCAAAGCGCTTCTCGGATCCGGCCCGGACGACATCGACGGGCAATGTGTGCATCGCCGGCAGGCCGGCGACCTCGTCGAGCATAACCTGAACCTGCGGATCGACCGGCATGTGCATTCCCCTATTTTCTGGCCCTCATTCCCGGCCGGTGATGGACCGGGTGTCAAGATAGAGGCCATGCATCCCTTGACGGATGCAATGGCGCACCGGCAGCGTCGCGAGGTAAATGCAGGGTATAGTCGCAGCAAGATTTGACTGGCACCTTGCGACCATCCGACGCAGGCTGGGGTCCCAAAGGGAGAACGGAGCACGCTGATGGCGATCTGCGAGGCAGACCCGTGGCGCCTGCAATATTTCGACGGCATCGCGTGCCCGGAAGGCGTCGATATCCCGACCGAGGATGCCGATGCCTGGGTATGGTTTCCGCAGCACCGCTGGATCTACGACAAATTGGCGGTCGCCCGATCGCAGGGGATCGCGGCGGCGCCGCATGGGGTCGTACCACCGCGGTATCCGGTGTTTTCCAAGCCGATGATGAATTTGCGCGGCATGGGCATCGGCAGCCAAACCATCGCCTCGCCGCAGGAATATGCGGCAGCGCTGACGCCTGGCCATTTCTGGATGGAATTGCTGCAGGGCGAACATGTCAGCAGCGATGTCGCGGTGGAGAACGGCCGCGCGGTCTGGTGGCGCCATACCACGGGCATACCGGGCCCTGGCGGGACGTTCGACCGCTGGGTGGTGCACGCCGAGGCGCGCGCCGACCTGGAGGCCGCGTGCGGCGCCTGGATCGGATCGGATCTGGCCGGCTACACGGGAATGCTGAACCTGGAGACGATCGGCGGGCGGATCATCGAGGCGCATCTGCGGTTCGCCGATCAATGGCCGGACCTGTATGGCGACGGCTGGGTGGAGGCGTTGATCGGCCTTTACGCCACCGGACGATGGATATTCCCCGACGCGTCACGGCGAACCGGTTTCAGCGTCGTGCTGTTCGCACCCTCCGGCCCACGCTACCGCCATCCCCCGGCGGCGATTTTGCGAGACCTTCGGGAACGCGAGGGTGTTTCCAGCATTCAGATCACATTCCATGAAGATCGCGACCCGGCCCACCATGCGATGCCGCCGGGCGGCTTTCGGCTGGCGATCGTCAACTGCCACGATCTTGGCGCCGGACGCGCGGTGCGCCAGGTCCTGGCGGAAGCGATGGCGGCGGGGGGGAAGACGGCGAGGGTTGATCACGTGCAGGGTGCCGAATGAACGATATTTCCCCCATGGCCGATCGGGCGGCCGCCCCCGCCTCTTATCGGCGCTACGCGGACATTCGCCGCCACACCGAACGGCTGGCAGCGGAGCTGACGCCGGAGGACCAGTGCGTGCAGTCGATGCCCGATGCCAGCCCGGCGAAATGGCATCGCGCCCACACGACCTGGTTCTTCGAGCAATTCGTGCTCGGCCGCTTCGTGCCGGGCTACCCGGTCTTCGATCCGGTCTTCGCCTATCTGTTCAATTCCTATTACGAGGAAGTGGGGCCGCGGCACCCACGGCCTGCCCGCGGGCTGCTGACCCGCCCCGATGCGGCACAGATTGGAGCCTATCGGGCGCATGTCGATGATTGGATGGCCCGCCTGCTGGCCGATCCGCCACGAGACGCCATCGCCATCGTCGAGATCGGCCTGCAGCACGAACAGCAGCACCAGGAACTGCTGGTGACCGACATGCTGCACGCCTTCGCGCAGAACCCATTGGCGCCGGCGCTCGCGCCCGGCTGGACCGAAGCGGTGCGCTCCGCCGCACCCGCGAAATTCGTTTCCCTGCCCGGCGGGCTGGTAACGGTCGGCCATGCCGGCAGCGGCTTCTGTTTTGATAACGAACAACCGCGGCACCAGGTGTTCCTGCTGCCCTACCAGTTGGCGGACGGCCTGGTCCGCAACGCCGAGTGGCTGCAAGTCATCGCCGATGGCGGCTACCGCACGCCGACGCTTTGGATGTCGGATGCCTGGGCCCGGCTCCAGGCCGATGGGTGGCACACACCCCTGCATTGGCGCGAGTCGGGGGAAGGCTGGCTGCAGATGGGGCCGGGCGGGCTTCGGCCGCTCGATCCAGCGGCGCCGGTGCGCCATATCAGCTGGTACGAGGCGGATGCGTTCGCACGCTGGGCCGGAGCACGGCTGCCGACGGAGGCGGAGTGGGAGGCCGCGAGCGGCAATGACGCTCTGCACGATCGGACCGGCGCCGTCTGGCAATGGACCTCCAGCGCCTACGGCCCCTATCCCTGCTATGTTCCGCCGCCCGGCGCGATCGGCGAATACAACGGCAAATTCATGATCAATCAGATGGTGCTGCGCGGCGGGTCGGTCGCGACGCCGCCCGGCCACGCGCGCCCATCGTATCGTAACTTCTTTCATCCCGATCGGCGCTGGCAGTTCTCCGGCGTCCGGTTGGCACGCGACGCACCGTCGGGAACATAACCGGCGGCGATATCAGGGAAGGAACGCGCATGCCCGACGACGGAAGCACCGTAGCGCATCGGATCGACAAGGATGTGCTGTCCGCGGCGATGCCCGGCCTGCTCGGCGACCAAAAGAGCTTGCCACCGAAACTGTTCTATGACGACGTGGGATGCCGGCTGTTCGGCGACATCACCGAATTGCCGGAATACTACCTGACCCGTACCGAACGGATATTGCTGGACGTGATCGCTCCCGCCGTTGCCGCCTTGTGCCCCCGCGGCTGCGCATTGGTGGAATACGGCGCCAGCGATGAAGGCAAGGCGGAATTTCTGCTCCGCCAATGCGACCCGTCGGGCAAGCCCGTCTTCACCGACTACGTGCCGATCGACGTGGCCGAGGCCGCGTTGCGCCAAGTGGCCTGGCGATTGCGGTCAGGCCGCCCGTATTTGCGCGTGCATCCGATGGCAGCCGATTTTCTGCTCCCGGTCTTGCTGCCCGCATCGCTGGCCGCCACGCCGCGGCTCGGGTTCTTTCCGGGCTCGACCATCGGCAACCTGGAGCCCGGCGAGGCCTTACGGTTCCTGCGGCAGATACACCGGACGCTTGGCGACGGTTCCCGCCTCCTGGTGGGCGTGGACCTGCGCAAGGACGCGGCCCGGCTCATTCCCGCCTATAACGACGCCTCCGGCGTCACCGCCGATTTCAACCTGAACATACTGGCCCGGCTCAACCGCGAGGCCGGGGCGGATTTCGACCTCTCGGCATTTTCGCACACGGCGGTCTGGAACGACGCCGAGAGCCGCATCGAAATGCATCTGGTCAGCACCCGCGCCCAGGCGGTTCGGCTCGGCGCATACCGAATCACCTTCCGGGTGGGGGAAACCATCCATACCGAGAACAGCTACAAATGGACCGTGGACGATTTCGTCGGACTCGCCGTGCAGGCGGGCTGGGCGTCCGTGCAGGTCTGGACGGACCCGGAGGCACTGTTCTCGATCCATCTGCTGGAAATCGCGACGACCACCGGCGGCGCGGAGCAGGTCGGCCGCGCCTCGTGATCCGGCCACAGACGCGGGCCCGGTGACGCCGCCCGATCCGGACATCGTCCCTGACTACGGCGGCTAGGATATTGCGCTCCAAAGTTGAAACACTGGCGCCACTCTCCCGCGGCAGGTATGTCGGTACAGCATTGAAAGGCCAAGATGTTGGATATCGTTACCCTGCTGCAGGCGGCATTTCTCGGGCTGGTGGAAGGGTTGACCGAATTCATCCCCGTTTCCTCGACCGGCCATCTGATCCTGCTCGTGGATCTGCTGGGCTTCGAGGGGCCGCCCGGGCAAGTGTTCGAGATCGTCATCCAGCTGGGCGCCATCCTCGCCATTCTGGCCGTCTACGCGCGGACGCTGTGGGATGTCGTGGTGCGCGCCCCCACCGACCCCGGCGCCCGGCGCTTCATCCTGGCGGTCACGCTGGCGTTCCTGCCGGCGGCGGTGATCGGCGCATTTGCGCATGGCTTCATCAAATCGGTGCTGTTCTCGCCCTGGGTGGTGTCGGTCGCGCTGATTGTCGGCGGCATCGCGATCCTGCTGATCGAACGCCTGCATCCCGCCCCCGTGCATAACCGGATCGAGGATTTCTCCCCCCGCCTCTCGCTCAGCATCGGGACATTTCAGGTGCTGGCGATGATCCCCGGCGTGTCCCGATCGGGCGCCACCATCATGGGCGCGCTGATGATGGGGGTAGAGCGCAAGACCGCGACCCTGTTCTCGTTCTTCCTGGCCATCCCGACGATGATGGGCGCCACGGTCTATGACCTCTACAAGAACCGCCACACTCTCGACTTCAGTGGCGCCACGGTCATCGCCGTCGGTTTCGTGGTCGCATTCCTGTCCGCGCTGCTGGTGGTGCGCTGGCTCGTCGGCTTTGTCAGCCGGCACGGCTTCGGGGTGTTCGCGTGGTACCGTATCATCCTGGGCACCGTGATGCTCGGCATCCTGTTCAGCCGCTGACGGCGCTCCTGATAGACGTCCCGGTTGCGGCCCGCCGGCCCGCGAAATAGCATCCGGCTATAAACACAAACAGAAACTCAACCAGGAAATCGTCCAATGTCCCAAGCCGTTCTCTCCGAGCTCGCGCCGACCGGTGTGCTGCGTGCCGCGATCAACATGGGAAATTTCCTGCTGGTCACCGGCCGCACGCCCTCCGGCGATCCCGATGGGGTGTCCCCCGACATGGCGCGCGCGATCGCCGACAAGCTCGGCGTGCCGGTGAAATACGTGCCCTTCGAGCGCCCCAGCGGGCTGGCGGATGCGGCGGGCACCAATGTCTGGGACATCGGCCTGATCGGCGCGGAACCGGCGCGGGCCGAGAAGATCGCCTTCACCGCCGCCTATGTGGAGATCGAGGCCACCTATCTCGTACCACCAGGCTCGCCGCTGCAGAGCATCGCCGACGTGGACCGGGCCGGCATCCGCATCGGCGTGACGTCGGGCAGCGCCTACGACCTCTGGCTGGACCGCAACATCCGGCACGCCACCCTGGTGCGGTCGAATGCGTCGCGCAGCGCCTGGCAGCAATTCACCGAGGACAAATTGGAAGCCTATGCCGGCCTTCGGCCGGGCCTGCTGTCGGATGTGCAGAAGCTGCCCGGCTCGCGCATCCTCGACGGCCAGTTCACCGCGGTGCAACAGGCGATCGGAACGTCCAAGGCCAACACCGCCGGAGCCGCCTTCCTGCGCTCCTTCGTCGAGGAGGCCAAGGCCTCGGGCTTTGTCGCCAGCCTGATCGCAAAGCACCACGTAAAGGGGCTGGCGGTGGCCCCGCCCGGCTGATACCGCGCGTCGCTTTGGCCGGATTATCTAAAATAATGGACAGATGAGACGGACATTAGCTTCCGGTTCATGGTTTGCCGCAAAAATGATCCCAGTGCAAAAACTGGAGATTTTAGATGCCAGCAAATCGACCCACAACAAATCCCAACCCGAATAATGGCCTCCACGCCGACCATCACGGCGCTGGCGGTATGGATATTTGGGACGGCTTCGATCCCCTGATCGCTGCCACAGCCCCCAATTCAGACAATTTTTACGAATCGGGCGCAGAGTTCGCAACCGGCGTCGGGGCGGGGGCCGTCCTGACGCAGGTTCTCTACCTGACCGAGGCCGGAGACACCTCCGCCATCAATATCAACGACATCCACCAGGGCCAGATCGGCGACTGCTTCCTGTTGGCCGCAATGGGAGAAATGGCCCTGTACCACCCGACGGCGATCTCGAACATGATCCATTACAATCCCAACGGCACCGAGACCGTCGCGCTGTACACGGGCCTCAACGGGCAGCCGCCGCAATTTGCCTCCTACA
>CAINEA010000227.1 GCA_903847525.1 uncultured Acetobacteraceae bacterium
GGCGGCATGCTGAACGCCTTCCGCTACGGCGCCCCGCCGCATGGCGGGTCGGCCCCGGGCATCGACCGCATCGTGATGCTGCTGGCCGATGAGCCGAACATCCGCGAGGTGATCCTGTTCCCGCTGAACCAGCAGGGCGAGGACCTGATGATGCTGGCTCCCGCCGAGGTGCCGGCTGCACGGCTGAAGGAATTGTCTCTGGCCATCGCGTTGCCGCCGAAGCCGAAGGTCGGCTGACCGGCTGAGGCCTGCGGTCCCGGTTCGTTCCTGGGTCCGGCGTGTTGTGCCCCGGCATGCCGCCACGTACAGTCCCGTCCGGACGAGGCGGGATGAAGCACCATGAAGCCGGAAGCCATCCGTGCGAACGCGCCGAAAATTCTGACTGACGCGCAGCGCGAGGCCTATTTCGAGACCGGCTTTCTGGCGGTGGAGAACCTGATCCCCGGCGAATGGCTGCGGCGTTTGAACGAATTATCGGATGCGTTCATCGAGGAGAGCCGGGCGCAGGCCGTTTCGAATGAGGCCCTCGATCTCGGGCCCAGCCACTCCCCGGACCAGCCGCACGTGCGCCGCTTGCGCGCCCTGGTGGACCGGCACCCGGATTTCTGGCGCTTCGCCAGCGAGTCCGTTCTGGCCGACATCGCCGCCGACCTAGTGGGGCCGGACGTGAAGTTCCATTCCAGCAAGCTGAACTACAAATGGCCCGGCACCGGGGAAATCGTTCAGTGGCATCAGGACATTCCCGCCTGGCCGCACACCAACTACAGCCCGGTCACGCTGGGGGTCTATCTGACCGACGTGCCGGCCGAGCAAGGGCCGCTGACCTGCCTGCCCGGTTCGCAGAACGGGCCGATCTTCGTGCATCGCGATGACCAGGGCGCCTGGACCGGTTCCGTGCGCGACGCCGACATGGCAACGGTGGACCAATCCAGAGCGGTGGATCTGGTTGGGCGGGCGGGAACCGTGGTCGCGCTCAACTGCCGTACGCTGCATGCGTCCCGAGCCAACGCGACTGCGCAAGTGCGCCCGGTGGCGCTGTTCGTCTACAGCTCGGCGGATGCCTTTGCCTGGATGCCGGCGCCGACGCCGACCACCCACACCGGAGAGATCGTGCGAGGCGCGCCGGCAACAATCGCGCATCTGGACCCGACGCCCTGCCCAGTGCCGCCGGACTGGTCCAGGCTGGGGTATGGGTCGATCTTCGTGGCGCAGAAGGCGGAGATGTAGCGTCCCGGGGGCAGCGCCCCCAAGGCCTTATTTGATTTGCTTACAGGCTCTTTTCGATCCAGTCCTTCAGGCGGCTCTTCGGCAGGGCGCCGACCTGGGTGGCGACCGGCTTGCCGTCCTTGAACAGGATCAGGGTCGGGATGCCGCGCACGGCGAAATTGTTCGGCGTCATCGGGTTTTCGTCGATGTTCACCTTGGCGATCGTCAGCTTGCCGGCGAGCTCGCCGGCGATTTCTTCCAGTGCCGGGCCGATCGCCTTGCAGGGGCCGCACCACTCCGCCCAGAAATCCACCAGCACCGGGCCAGTGGCCTTCAATACGTCGGTGGCAAAGCTTTCGTCGGTGACCGGCTTGGTGTTCTCGCTCATGGGATGCCTCGGTTCGGGTTCAATTACTAAATCATCGTGGCAGAGGACGTAATCGGCGACGGGGGTTCAATCAAGCGCGTGCGACCAAACGGGACTCGGGCGCGGCGCTTGGCTGATGCGCGTCCAGCAGGGGATCGGGCAGCATGACAACCCTGGCCGCCCGGGTCCAGACCATGGCGCAACGCACGATCTTGCCGGGAAAGATCTCCCGCAGCACGGCGCGATAGGCCGCCAGCTGACGCAGGTAGAGCAACGGGGTTTCCCCGGCGATCTTCGGCGGGTCACGGTTGGTCTTGTAGTCGGCGAGCAGCACCTCGTGCTCCAGCACCGCCAGGCGATCGACCAGACCGCCGACGACCGATTGCACGCCATCGGGGCCCGCCACGAGGCCGGTCAGCGGCACCTCGGCGCGGCTGCCGGGTCCGAACAGCGGCGTCAGTTCCGGATGGTCCAGGATCGCCAGCACCTCGGCGGCAATCTCCCCCGCCGAGCCGGGCGCCAGCATGTTGCCGGGACGATCCAGCCAGGCCCGCGCTGCAGCGGCCCGGTCCGCTGGTGGGATCGCCGGCAGATGCTGCAATAGTGCGTGCACAAGCTGCCCACGACGGAAGCGCCTGCCTTCGGTATCGCGCTCACCCAAGGGCGACGCCGCACCTGGCACCTGGCCCATTTCGGCGCCTTCCGGCCGGCTTGGCGCCAGATGTTCGGGGCGGGCGGATTCGGCCGGCACAGGGCGCGGCAGCCAGTCCGGCGCCTGGCCGATCCAGTCCGGCAAGGCGGTCACGGCCCCGGCCTTGGCCCGTTCGGATTCGCGCGGTGCCGCGATCTGCGGGCTGGACAGCAAAAGCTTCTCCCCCTCCCACGCTCCGAATATTTCCGCCGTCGCCGGCAGTTGGGAAAAGCCCCTGGCCACCATCGCGTACCAGCTGTTCTCGGGCAGCGTTCGGCTGGGCTGCCAGCCGCAGACCACCAGCCGGTCCTCGGCGCGCGTCAGCGCCACATACAACAGCCGGTTATGTTCGTCCGTCCGCCGGTCCGTCGCCTCCGCGCGCAGCCGGTCGGCCACGCCGGAGCGGAATTCCTGCCGCGGCGCCCAGAGCGGCATTTCGACCCCAGAGGCGGGGTCGCGTCCCCACACCACCGCACCATCGTCGGGCGGCAGGGCGGTCGTATCCGGCAGGATCACCAGCGGCGCCTGCAAACCCTTGGCGCCATGCACCGTCATCACCCGCACGGCATCGCCGGCGGCTTCCGCCTGGCGCTTCACCTCCGCGCCGGACCGGCGCAGCCAGTGCAGGAAGCCCTGCAGGGACGGCGGATGTATTCGCCCATAGGATAAAGCGGCGTTCAGCAGCTCGTCCACCGGCTCGGCCGCTTCCGGGCCCAGCCGGGCGAACAGCCGCGCCCGACCCCCGAGCGGTCCCAAGGCCTCCGCCAGCAGCGCATACGGCGACACATAATCCACCCGCCCGAGCATCGCCGCCAGAAACCCATGCGCGGCGCGCCAATCGGGCTGTTCGTCTGCCCGCGTTCGCAGCGCGTCCCACAGCGTACCACGCCGCCCGGCGGCCAGCTGCATCAGGCTGTCGTCGGACAGGAACCCGAGCGGACTGGTCAGCATGCAGGCCAAGGCCAGATCGTCCTCCGGCAGTAACAGCGTGTCGGCCAGCGCCAGCAAATCCTGCACCGCCGGCTGCTCGGTCAGCACCAGCCGGTCCAGCCCGGCGACCGCCACGCCGCGTTGCTTCAGGGCCCGCACAAGTCCCCGCGCCAGCTCGTCGCGCCGGCGCACCAGCACCAGCACGTCCCCGGCCGCCAGGCGCCGACCCTGGCTTTCCAGCATCACGGAGCCGTCGGTCTGTCCGGCAATCCAATCCGCCAGCGCCACCGCCAGGCTTTGCCGGGCCGAGGGCGCCGCCGCGTTCCGCTCCGCCACATCCCAGGGCGCGCTGTCCTGTGCGGGCGGCATCGCCGCCAGCGGCCATAATTCCACCGATCCGGCGAAATCGGCGCGGTCGGCGTAATGCGTCAGTTTCTCGCCCGAAGCGACCACACCTTTGGCGGCGGCCGGCTCGGCGAACACGGCATCGACCAGTTGCAGCACGGGCGTTGTTGAACGGAAGGACACGTCCAGCGCCACGTCGCGCCAGGTCTTGCCGGCCCGCCCGACCACGCCGGCCAAGGTGGCCCGCTCGCGCTCGAACGAAGCGGCGTCCGCCCCCTGGATCGAATAGATCGACTGCTTGCGGTCGCCGACCGCGAAGACCGTGCGGTTTATCTCCCGCGCGCCGCTGCCGGCGAAGAACTCCTCGGTTAGCTTGCCGGCGATGCGCCATTGCGCCGGCGCGGTGTCCTGCACTTCGTCCAGCAGCAGATGGTCCAGCCCGCCGTCGAGTTTATACAGCACCCAGGCCGCGCCCGGATCGACCAGCAGATCCGAGGTGCGCTGGATCAGATCATCGTAATCGAGCAACCCGGTCGCATCCTTGCGATCGGCGTAGGCCTGGATCACCGGCATTGCCAGGGTTACCAGAGCGGCGGAAATCCGGGCCAGTTCCAGCGCCCGCAGCTGGTCCTCCACCTCCACCACCCGATCCTGCTCGGCCAGGAAAATGGGCGGCAGTTCGGGATTCTGGTCACCGAGCTTCTTGTTGATGAACACCGTCGGGCCGCGCGGGTTGCCGTTGGCGAGCAGGAACTCGTCGCGCCAGGCCTGCCAGTGCTCGATCCGGTCATCGGCGTCCAGTGCCAGCCATTCCAGCAGCTTGCGGGATTTTTCGGCCGAGGTTGCGGCGCCGCGTTGCTGCACCGCCGCTGCGGCGCGGCGCAGCACGTCTTCCTCGCGCCAGCTTGCCGCCCGGCCGAGGATCGCGTCCCGGCTGTCGTCCGCCCGCAGCCCGACCGCGCGCATCAGTGCCGCCAACACTCCATCCGCGCCCAGACCGGCGATCTCCGCCAGCTTCTCCCGATCCGCCCGCAGCAAATCTACCAGCCGGCCGAACCCCGCGAGCGTGGTCAGCCCCGCCAGCAGAGACAGCGCGCCGTGCATCCCCGCGGGATAGGCCTCCGCCAGCATGTCCTCGCGCGCCTCGGTCAGCGCGTCGTCGGCGTCGCGGTCCTCCACGAGCTGGAAATGCGGCGAGATCCGGGCTTCCAGCGGAAACCGCCGCAGCAGCGACTGGCAGAACGCGTGGATGGTGCCGATGCGCATGCCGCCCGGCAGGTCCAGCACCACGGCGAACAGCGCCCGGGCCTTGTTTCGCAGTTCGGCATCCGGCGCGATGCCCAGTTCGCGCAGCCTGGCGTCCAACGCGGCGTCGTCCAGGGTCACCCATTTGCCCAGGGTGTTGTTCAGCCGGATCGCCATCTCGGCCGCGGCCGCCTTGGTGAAGGTCAGGCACTGAATGCGCGACGGGTCCGCGCCGCCGAGCATCAGTCGCAACAAACGGTCGGTCAGCAGCTTGGTCTTGCCCGACCCCGCACTGGCGGCGACGAAGGCGGAAACTTTCGGATCGGACGCCTCCAGCTGGGCCCTGGTTGCCCGATCGCGTGCGGCGGTGCTCATGGCGCGTCCTCGTCGTCGGACCCGGCGACCGACCATTCCGCCACCCGCGCCAGCTGGAAATAATCGGAGAAGCGCGGCGCCAGGGCAGGGTCTGGATGCGACAGGTAGCAAACGGCCGGGTCGTCGAACTGATCCACCCGTTTGCGGAGCCGTTCCGCCGCCTGCGCCACACCCTCGGCCACTGCGTCCGGGAGGCTTTGGCCGGCCTTGGCGAACAAGGCGACATTCTCCCCGGGCACCAACCCGCCGGTGAGGTGCCAATAGGCCAGCTGCGTTACCTGTCCGACCACACCCGCAAACGCGCCGGCCTCCACCATTGCCGCTTCCAGCGGCAATTGCGGTGCCAGGCCCGCCTCCACCTGCTTTTTCGACGGCACGGTGCCGGTCTTGTAGTCGAGGATCACCAGCCCGCCGTCGGCCAGTTGCTCGATCCGGTCGGCCCGCCCGGTCAGGGTGAAGCGCTGGGCCGGCAGTTCCCATTTGCCGGCAACCTCGGAGGCGATCGTCACCGGCGCGTTGCTGCCGCGCCGGCCGATCTCCCGATCCGCCACCCAGTCAGCGATGCGCTCCAGACGCGGCGCCCACCAGGCTTCCAGCGCCGGGCGCAGCCCGGCCTCCTTCATCTCGGTGAAAAGCGCCTCCCGCAGCTTTTCTGCCGCGCGGGTCGGCCAGGCGGTGCCGTGCTGGCGCAGGAAGCGGTTGATGCCGCCATGCACCAAAGATCCGTAATCCGCTGCATCGGTCGATTGATCGATCGGGTCGAGCACCCGCAGGCGCAGGATATGTTTGGCGTAGATCGCATACGGGTCGCGCAGCCAGGTCTCGATCTCGGTCACGCTCAGCCGCCTCGGCCGCCATTCCACCGGCGGGCAGGGGCGGGGCGGGAGTACCGGCCGCGCCTCGCCGGCCGGGCGGTCCAGCGCCTCGGCCCAGGCGGCGGCGGGATGCTCGGGAAGCTTGCGTTCCTGGCCGGCCA
>CAINEA010000228.1 GCA_903847525.1 uncultured Acetobacteraceae bacterium
AATGGACGAAGTTACTGATTACTTGTATGATGTTGGTTTAGCGCCAGTGGATGAAGGCAACGCATGGCGTGGTGGTGCGTGCCGTGCAACCCGGATCCCCGGCCCAGGATGCGGGCATCCGTCCCGGCGACGTGATCGTCGGGGTTGGGTCGCAGTCGGTCGCGTCGCCCGAGGAAGCCGTCAAGGCGATCCGCAGTGGGGCCAAGGACCCGTCATTGGCGCTGCGTATCCTGCGTGATGGCAAGTCGGCCTTCGTTGCGATCGATATGACCGCCAACGACACTGGGTCGAAGGACGAAGCAAAGGACAGCCAAAAGGGCTGATCCTGACGACCTACTAGAAGGACCTTTACGCCTGGCCGGCCGGGACAAAATTGTCCTGGCCGGTTACGCGTACGACAGCGGCAAACAGCCGAAGGGCGTCTGGGCCACCACGGTCTTCCAGACACCCAGCCTCCATTTCCTGTGCCAGGGTTTCAGCCTGGCCGGCGATGGTTTCCGCGGCGCGCAGCAGCGCCTCTCGGGCTAAGACAAGTTGCAGATCTTCGGATAGCGAATTCCAGTCGGACAGCATATCGGGTTCTTCCCGGGCTGGCCTTTTTGGCGGGGCGGGACCACGGCCGAGACGGCTCGCGGGTCGAGGTGCACTTTGCCGGAGTGTGGTTAACGCCGGGTTGGCGGCCAAACGGCAACGCGGCTAAATGAATTGCACCTGGACAATCGGCAGCGGCGAAAAATCCACGGTGACGCGGCACGGTGCTTCCAGCCAGATCGGTGGGGTCACGCTGCCCAGCATCACGATCTGACCGGCTTTCAGCCCACCGAATGCCGCGGCGACCGGGGAGGCCGCCAGCCACGCCAGGCAGTTCATCGGATGGCCCAGCAAGTCGCCGGCCTTGCCATCCATCTGCACCACGCCGTCCACTGCCATCCGCCCGGTCAGGTTCGGTATATCGAGCGTCTTCCAGTCCACGCCGCCGGTTTCGCCGCGTATGCAGGCGGCATGGAATACCTGATCTGCGATGAGTGAGGGCGTACCGAGGGCGGCGATATCGCCATAGCGGTTCTCCACGATCTCGATCCCGGCCGTGAACTCACCCACCGCCGCAGCGGCCTGTTCGGCGGTGCAAGGGCAGGGCGGCAGGTCTTTCGCCAGCTTGACCACGATCTCGCATTCCACGCCGGGCTGCAGGTAATCGGCGAAACGCAGCACAGCGCCGCTGGCGTACATGCCGGACTGCCCCATGAAGCCGGCGGCCGGACCTGTCAGACCGAGATATTCCTGCATCCGTTTTGCGGTGGCGCCGATCTTGAAACCCGCCGGGGCGGCGTTGCCGCCGAGCAGGGCGAGCGCCCGCTGCGCTGCCGCGCCCTCCTCCACCGTGTGCGGCGCCAAGCCGTCGGGCAACGGTTGTAACCGTTCCCGCCGTGTCCGTGTGTCATGCAGGACCTGGGCGGCCCGGGTGGCGTCGAATTTCCGGTCAGCGGCTTTTGTCTCGGCTGTGCTCATGGCGGCACGCTCCTGTCGGAAACGCGTGGAGGGACGGTTTCAGCTGTCTTTCGTCAGCTCATACAGCGCGATGGCGGTAGCGGCGGATACATTCAGGCTTTCCATGCCGCCAGGCATCGCCAGGCCGGCGATCTCGTCACAGGTTTCGCGCGTCAGGCGGCGCAGGCCGTCGCCTTCGGCGCCCAGCACCAGAACGACGCGTCGCCCCGTCAGGGCTTTGCCTGACAATGGACCCGGGGCGTTGCCATCCAGGCCGACGACCCACGCACCGGCTGCCTTCAAGGCGATCAATGTGCGTGCGATGTTCACCGCGCGCAGCAGCGGCACCCGTTCCAGCGCGCCGGACGCGGCTTTCGCAAGGGCGCCCGATTCGTCGGGTGCGTTGCGGTCCTGGGTGATTACGGCCGCGGCTCCGAACGCTGCGGCGGAGCGCAGGATGGCGCCGACATTGCGGGGGTCCGAGACCTGATCCAGAACCAGAATCGGGCCCGGTTGCTCCAAGGTCTGCGCCAGGCCCGGTGTCGCCAGCGGATCGGCAAGTAGCGCGGCGCCCTGATGCACAGTATCGCGCCCGAGCAACTGGTCCAGCCGCGGGCGGTCGACCCGTTCGTGGGCGATGGCCCAGGGCGGAGGCAGGCGGCTCACCAGGGCGGCTTCGGCCTCCTCGGTCAGCAACAAGCGACGAAGCCGGCGGGCGGGATTGGCAAGCGCCGCGGCGATCGCGTGGTGGCCATAGAGCCATACCGTGCCGCGCGGGCTATCCGGGCTGTCCTGCCGCGGTCGGGCATAGTCGGGGCGAGCCTGCGGCTGGCGGAAAGCACCGGCGGCAGGACGGTCGGGATTGGCGGAGATCGTCAGTTTCGTGTCGGAATGCGGCTTGCGGCCTGGCTCGCGGCGCTCCGCCCGTTCGGCGTGGAAAGCCGGCTTGGGCGCGGGCTGGCCGAGCACCCGGTCGCCGCGCATCTTATTGTGCTGAACGATTTGTCCACGCGCGCTGCCACGCGTCCGATCGTCGGTGCGAATTTCCGTCCTGGTCGGGTCAGCTTCCCGTCGTGTATCCGGTCGAGCATCTGTCCGGGGGCCATGTCCGCCGCGCGGGCCGGAATGCGGTCCCTTAGGCGACGCAGCCGGCCCGCCGCCGAACTTGCGGTCCCGATCCGAACCGCCGCCAGCGCCGGCATCGCGCGAACGGCCTGTCGTACTATCACGCGACGGCGCGCCGGCGCGGGATGTAAAGCCGCTGGAGCCGCGAGAGGGACCCCGGTTGCTATGCGGTCTCGATGATGGATCGGACGGC
>CAINEA010000229.1 GCA_903847525.1 uncultured Acetobacteraceae bacterium
TGATCTCAACCGCGCAAAAACAAGGTTGGGACTTGCTGGCCACCCTGTGCGCCGACCCGAAGACGCTGATCGCGGAACTCCGGCTGGCGTGAGGTGTCGCTGGCTACCTGGGCTGTAACTGTGCGGCTTTCTTGCCGGAATAGTTCGAACCTCGCCAGCCGTTTCCCGTTACCGGCGCGATCCGCTACAGGAGGGACCGCACTTCCAGTGAGCAGACCGCAAGACCATGCCAGCCATCCCTTCCAGTTCTTCCAGTGCCGATGTCACCAGCGCCGGCCCGACTTCCCGCTTCTATGTCTCTCAACGGCTGCGACTGCATTATGTCGACTGGGGCAACCCGGACGCGCCGCCGCTGATCCTTCTGCATGGCGGGCGCGACCATTGCCGCAACTGGGACTGGGTGGCCACCGAGCTGCGCCGGGACTGGCACATCATCGCCCCCGATCTGCGCGGTCATGGCGACAGCGACTGGCCGACCGACGGGCAATACCCGATGGCGAACTACATCTATGATCTCGCCCAGCTGATCCACCAGCAGCATCTCGCCCCGGTAACCATCATCGCCCATTCGCTCGGCGGCAATATCGCGCTGCGCTATGCCGGCATCTATCCGGAAACCGTCCGCCGCCTGGTGGCGATCGAGGGCCTGGGCCCGTCGCGCCGCATGATGGAGAAGGACGCGCAGAAACCGATCGACGCCCGCATCCGCGACTGGATCGACGAACAGCGCACGCTATCCGCCCGCCTGCCGCGCCGCTACCCGACCATCGAGGACGCGCTGAAGCGGATGCAGGACGAGAACAAGCATCTCTCGCCCGAACAGGCCCGCCACCTCACCCAGCACGGCGTCAACCAGAACGAGGACGGCACCTATAGCTGGAAATTCGATAACTACGTGCGCGTCTGGCCGCCCTATGACATGACGCGTGACGCCATTTTGGCCCTGTGGGCACGGATCACCTGCCCTTCCCTGCTGGTGTACGGCACCGAAAGCTGGGCCACGAACCCGGCCACGGACGGCAGGCTGGCGACATTCAGGACCGCCGAGGTGCTGTCGGTGGAGGGTGCGGGCCATTGGGTGCACCACGACCGGCTGGATGTGTTCCTGGACGCCGTTAAGCGCTTCATCTAGCGTTTCCGGAAGAAAAATCGCCTTCCGGCGATAACGGGGGAAACAGCATGCGCTTCACGGACAAGGTCGTTGTCATCACTGCCGCGGCCAGCGGGATCGGCAAGGCGACCGCGGAGATGATGGCGCGCGAGGGCGCGATCATCGTTGCGGTGGACAACAACCAGGGCCGGCTGGATGCGCTGGTGGACACGCTGCGCCTGGATGGCGGGCGGGCGCATGGCAGGCTGGTGGACGCGCTGAACCAGTCCCAGGTGGACGCGTTGGTGGCCGGGGTGGTTACCGAATTCGGCCGGATCGACGTTCTGGTGAACGCTGTCGGCGGCAGCACGATCATTTCCCGCCCGGCGGCCACCACCGAGGAACTGACCCTGGAGGAATGGCAGAAGATCATCGCCTTCAACCTGGATGGCACGTTCCTGTTCTGCCATGCCGTCATCCCGGTGATGACCCGCCAGGGCGACGGCAAGATCGTAAATTTGGCGTCGATCGCCGGGCGCGGCCTGAGCGTTTCCAGCAGCAGCGCCTATGCGGCGGCGAAGGGCGGCATCATCGCCTTCACCAAGAAACTATCCCTGGAACTCGGCCCGCACGGCGTTAACGTGAACGCCATCGCCCCCAGCCTGACGCTCACCGAACGCATCCGTCCGCACTGGGAACAGCGCGATCCCGAAGCCCAGGCCGCCGAGATCGCCCGCACCCCGCTGCGCCGGGTCGCCCAGGCCAAGGACCAGGCGGGGGTGATCTGTTTCCTGGCATCGCACGAGGCGGATTTTGTCACCGGCCTGACGATCGATGTCACCGGCGGCGTGTAACCAACTCCAGTAAGGCCACCCACATGCTGCTCTACGAAGCTCCGGGCTCGCCCTATGCCCAGAAGATCAAGATCGCCTTGCGGGAGAAATCCATCCCCTTCCAGGTGGAACTTCCCGCCAGCCTGGGCACCGGACGAACCGACGATCCGTTCGGCATCGGCAATCCGCGGGCGGAAGTGCCGATGCTGGTGGATGGGGAAACCCGCATAGTCGATTCCACCATCATCCTGGAATATATCGAGGATCGTTTTCCCGACCCGCCCTTGCTGCCCCGCACGCCGGCGGCCCGCGCCGCCGCACGCATGACCGAGGATGTCTGCGACACCCAGTATGAAGCGATCACCTGGGGCTTCAGCGAGGTGCATTGGTTCGGCCGCGCGACCGGCGCCCTGGCGGATACGCTGCTATCGGCGGCAACCCGGCAAACCCGCGTGCTGCAGGAATGGCTCGCGGGCCGGCTTGGCGAGGCCGCCTGGTTCGGTGGCGAGACATTCGGCTGGGCGGACGCGGCCGTCGCGCCGTTGCTGCATCGCTCGGTTCTGAACGGCATGGGGCCGGCGCCGGGCAGTATCCTCGCCGCCTTTTACGCGCGTCTGGTGCAACGCCCATCGGTCGCCACCACCTTCGCGGAATATGCGGCATCCGCTTCCCGGATGCCCGCCACGGTCGAGGCCTTCAAGACCGGCGGCAAGACGCGCGAATACCGCGATCATCGGCTGGAATGGATGATCAAGTCCGGTGGGATCGAGGTGGTGCTCGCGGGTCTGCGGGATGGCAATATCCGCTTTCCCTGGCCGAACCCCCAGCAGGCATAGGATCGCGTCGGGGGAGCGATCCCTCGCTGCCGGTCATCAGTCCAGCCGGAATAACCCACCCCAGCCTTTCATCCGGCTGGGGTCTGTCGATGCGGTGGCGAGGGACTTCCAGAGCGTAACGGCGACGGAATCGTAAACCGGCACCCCAAGTTCGGCCTCCAGAGCGGAACCGACGCGCGCGCCGTTCATGTTCGTACAAAGCACGACAACGGCTTCACAGCCTTGCCCAACAACCTCGCGGATCATGCCGTTGATCGTCTCTTCTGAAATTTCCGCAAAGGAGAAATTATCGGTGATCCCAAGATGCCGCTCGGCCGTGCAGACAAATCCGGCCGCACCCCAATTGGCCTGGATGCGTCGCTGCACGTCGTCCGTATACGGGCTGACCAGCCCCACCCGGGAAATCCCCTGGCGGCGAAAAATCTCCCGGTACGCCAGCACCGTCGTGCAGGCGGGAATGCCCGTCGCAGCGGTGATCCGCTCGCACAGGCGCTCGTCGCTTTCGAACCCGATCCACGCTGCCGAGGTGCCGTTCCACGCGATCACGTCCACCTTCGCGTGCGCCAGCAATTCGGCGGCGCGTAAGATCTGGCTGTCGTCGAACTGCCCCAGCGCCTGATCCGACAGCGCGATCTCCGTCACCTTGAAGCGGCCGAAATGCGCGGTGACGTCCGGCAAGTCCGCCAGCATGGCGTAGGTCACTGGCTCCAACACTGTGTTGGAAGACGGCGTCAGCATTCCCAGCCTTTTGCGATCGTTCATCTCTCGGCCTTTCCGTGGTGGGCCATCAAAGTTCTCGCAAAGCGATTGCAGGAACGGGCGGTGCTCTGCAAGGCTGTGCTCTGCAAAGCTGGGGCCAAGGAGAACCGAAGATCCATGCGCATTCTGCTGCTGAACCCGAACACCACCCACGCCGTCACGGATCTGCTGCTCGCCGCCGGCCAGCCCGCCGCGGCCGCCGGCACCGAGCTGATCCCGCTCACTGCGCCACGCGGCGTGCCCTATATTGCCACCCGCGCGGAGGCCCAGATCGGCGGCGCCGTGGCGCTGGAAATGCTGGCCGAACACCATCGCGGCGTCGATGGCGCCATCATCGCGGCCTTCGGCGATCCGGGCCTGATGGGCGCGCGGGAGCTGTTCGACATCCCCGTCGTCGGCATGGCGGAGGCGGCGATGCTGACCGCCTGCATGCTCGGTCGGCGCTTCGCCATCGTCACCTTCGCCACGGCACTCGGCCCCTGGTACCAGGAATGCGTCGAACTGCACGGCCTCACCGGCCGGCTGGCCGGCATCCGCATGCTCGAAGGCGCGTTCCGGTCGATCTCCAACGTGCAGGCAGAAAAGGAAGCCCTGCTGGTGGACCTCGCCAACCGCGCCGTGATCGAGGACGGCGCCGACGTGATCATCCTCGGCGGCGCGCCGTTGGCCGGCCTCGCGGAAAAGGTCGCGGATCGCATCCCCGTCCCGGTGGTCGACCAGATCGCCGCCGCGGTCAAGCAGATCGAGGCGCTGGTGACCCTGAAGCCGCGCAAGGCCACCGCCGGCACCTTCCGCCGCCCCGGCGCCAAGGACACGATCGGCCTGTCCCAGGCCCTCGCTGCACGCATCGAGCACCGGGACTGATGGCGCAAGATTTGCTTCCATACGAATGAACAAGCACCGGCAGGGAACCAACATGGCAGCATTCGATCTGATCGTCCGGGGCGGCACCGTGGTGGCGGGCTCGGATGTCGTGACCTGCGATATCGCCGTGCGCGGCGGGCGCATCGTCAGCCTTGGCGAGGACCTCGGCACCGCCGATCATGTCATCGACGCCACGGGCAAGCTGGTGCTACCCGGCGGCATCGACAGCCATGTGCACATTGCCCAGCCCAGCGGCCCGGATGTTGTGCAGTCCGATGATTTCGAAAGCGGCAGCCGTTCGGCGGCGTTCGGCGGCAACACGACCATCCTGCCGTTCTGCCTGCAGGAAGGCGGCCAGACCCTGCGGCAGGCCGTGCAGGGCTACCACGCGAAAGCCGATGGCGAGTGCTACACCGATTACGGCTTTCACCTGATCATCTCCGACCCCACGCCCATGGTGCTGGGCCAGGAACTGCCGGCGCTGATCAAGGACGGCTATTCCTCCTTCAAGGTCTTCATGACCTACGAGGGCCTCGCGCTCACCGACGAGCAGATCCTGAAGGTGATGACCGTTGCGCGCGAAACCGGCGCGCTGGTGATGGTGCATGCCGAGAATTACGACATCATCCGCTTCCTGACCGACAAGCTGGAACGCGAGGGTCATACCGCGCCGCATTTCCACGCCACCTCCCGCCCCATACCCGCCGAACGCGAAGCCACCCATCGCGCCCTCACGTTGGCGGAAGTGGTGGATGTGCCGGTGGTGATCGTGCACGTGTCCAATGGTGCCGCGATGGAGGAAATCCAGCGCGCCCGCGCCCGCGGCCTGAAGGTTCTCGCGGAGACCTGCCCGCAATACCTCGTGCTGACCGCGAAGGATCTGGAAGGCCTGAACATGGAGGGCGCCAAATACGTCTGCAGCCCGCCGCCGCGCGACAAGGCCAGCCAGGATGCCTGCTGGTCCGGCA
>CAINEA010000230.1 GCA_903847525.1 uncultured Acetobacteraceae bacterium
ATTCCGGGGGCAAGTCGCCCGCGATTCCGATTTGAGATCGCCCATCTTTCCGATTTGAAGTCGCCCGGCCTGGGCGGCGACGGATGGGTCCGAGCCCCTGCTGGTTGCTTAGAGTTGCTCTCTTTTGGGGAGCGGCCGATGCCAGCGGAGAGAACGACGATGCGCCAGGTGCGCGAAATTGTACGACTACATCAGGCAGGGGTGTCGACCCGACAGATTGGCATCCGGGTAGGAGTTGCTGCGTCGACGGTGCGACTGACGCTACGCCGAGTGGCGGCAGCTGGGATTGCCGATGCGCCGATAGAGCCGTCGGACGCGGCGCTGGAGAAACTTCTGTTCTCCGCGGCGGGCAAGAAATCTGGCCATCGCCGGCATGCCGATCCGGATTGGCCGGCGATCCACCAGGAGCTCAAGCGCAAGCATGTCACGCTGACGATCTTGTGGGACGAGTATATCGCCCGTCACCCGGATGGGTATCGATACTCGCGGTTCTGCGAGCTGTATCGTGGTTGGGAGGCCCGGCTATCGGTGACGATGCGTCAGTCGCATCTGGCCGGAGAAAAGCTGTTCGTCGACTACGCCGGGGATACGGTGCCGGTCGTCATTGATCGGCTCACCGGACAGACCAGAGGCGCCCAGATCTTCGTAGCGGTGCTCGGAGCATCGAACTTTCTTTATGCCGAGGCGAGTTGGACACAGGGGCTGGAGGACTGGGTCGAATCCCATAACCGGGCATTGGTCGCGATTGGTGGCGTGCCCGCGCTGCTTGTCCCGGACAACACCAAGGTCGCGGTCATCAAGGCCTGTCTCTACGATCCGGTGATCAACAAGACCTATGCTGAGATGGCGGCGCATTACGGCACCGCGGTCCTTCCAGCCCGGCCTTATAAGCCGCGCGACAAAGCCAAGGTGGAAGTCGGCGTGTTGATCGCTGAACGTTGGCTGCTCGGCCGGCTTCGACATACAACGTTCTACGGCCTGTCCGAACTGAACGCTGCGGTCGCTGAATTCTGTCGGCGCCTGAACGACGATCGAATCATCCGCCGCGTCAACCAGACCCGCCGCCAATTGCTCGAGATCATCGAACGCCCAGCACTGAAGGCGTTGCCAGCGGAACCGTATGCCTTGGCCGAATGGCGCATCCGGCGGGTTGGCATCGACTACCACGTCGAGATCGAGAACCATTTCTACAGCGTCCCGCACCGCTTTGCCCGCACGGAGGTCGAGGCTCGGTTCACGGCTCGCACCGTGGAGGTATTTGTCCGCGGCGAACGTATCGCCGTCCATCGGCGGGGCAGCGGTGACGGTAAACATACGACCATTCCGGAACACATGCCGTCGAGCCATCGTCGTTACGCCGATTGGACGATTGAGCGCATCAGCCGCGAAGCCGCCGCCATCGGACCTTCGGTCAGCCTGCTATGTGCCCTGATCCTGGAGCGGCGGCCGCATCCCGAGCAGGGTTTCCGAGCCTGTCTGGGGATCTTGCGGCTGACGCGCTCGGTCAGTGCCGGGCGGCTGGATGCGGCCGCGTCACGCGCCATTGAGATCGGTGCGCTGACCTACGGCTCCGTCAAATCCATCCTCGACAACAAGCTCGATTTGCAGACGCCGGACCGGCGCCAAGCGGAGCACCAGCCGATCCGCCATACGAACATCCGCGGCGGCGGATACTTCCACTGACAGCAAGGAGATCATCGTGCTCACCCACCCGACCCTCGATCAGCTCACCCAGCTGGGCTTGCTGGGCATGGCCAATGCATTCAGCGAGATCAGCATCGACGCCGACGCCGTCAACTTGACCCATGCTGAATGGCTGGCCCTGCTGCTGGAACGGGAGATCAGCTATCGCCACGACAAACGCCTTGCCGCGCGATTGCGATACGCCAAGTTGCGCCATCATGCCGCCGTTGAAGATGTCGATTACCGGGCTGCCCGCGGGCTGGACCGTGGCCTGTTTCAGAAACTCTCCGCCGGCGCCTGGATCGACGCGCACGACAATCTGATCCTGTGCGGCCCGACCGGGGTGGGTAAAAGCTGGCTGGCCTCGGCGCTGGGCCATCGGGCCTGCCGGGATAACCGCTCCGTGCTGTATCAGCGGGTGCCCAAGCTGTTCGCAGAACTGGCACTGGCCCGTGCCGATGGTCGCCACCGCCGGATGCTACGGAACCTAACCTCGCCCCAATTGCTCATACTCGACGATTGGGGACTGGAGCCGCTCGACGCCGCGGCACGTCACGATCTGCTGGAGATATTGGAGGACCGCTATGGCCGCCGCTCCACGATCGTGACCAGCCAGGTGCCCGTAGAACACTGGCACCAACTCATCGGTGACCCAACCTACGCCGACGCGATCCTCGACCGGCTCGTCCACAACGCCACGCGCATTGATCTGAGCGGTGAAAGTTTGCGCAGGAGGCGAGCCGCCCATACCCAAAACGCTTGACCGGGCGCGAGGAGAAGAGCAACGACGATCCTAGACCACAGAGGCTTCAGACCGGGCGACATCAGCCCGGAACCGTGGGCGACTTCAAATCGGAATGGTGGGCGACATCATTCCGGAATAGCCGGGCGACATCATCGGAATGCGCACCGGGTTTAGGTCCGGATAACCACGATTTCCCAGTGCCCAGTTTCATCGCACCCGGCACGCCAAGAATTTCAATTACTTAAGGTATTTCTGCCAAGTTGTTGTCCAATATATGGCCATTATATCCCAGTGGGCACTCATAGACGCGGCTAGTCTCCGGTGTAATCGCTTGGGGTTACCCGCCCGTCCTGTGCTCATCCTTGGAGCCGACTTATCGGAGCCGTGACGCAGGGACCACAGGTGCGCGTGCTGTGCGCCGCTGCACGTGCGGACCTTCTATTACCTAAATCGGTTACAGCCCAGGTAGCCAGCGACACCTCACGCCAGCCGGAGTTCCGCGATCAGCGTCTTCGGGTCGGCGCACAGGGTGGCCAGCAAGTCCCAACCTTGTTTTCGCGCGGTTGAGATCAAGGTTCGGATAATC
>CAINEA010000231.1 GCA_903847525.1 uncultured Acetobacteraceae bacterium
ACCTTGATCTCAACCGCGCGAAAACAAGGTTGGGACTTGCTGGCCACCCTGTGCGCCGACCCGAAGACGCTGATCGCGGAACTCCGGCTGGCGTGAGGTGTCGCTGGCTACCTGGGCTGTAACCTATTTTAATAAGCTCACTTTCCGACCAATATTCCATATCGACGGCCTGAACTCGCCCTCTCAGTTCAGGATTAGCCCGAACTACATCATCTGAACGGTGAGGAACGCTCGCTACGCAAATCTTGAGACCAAGCTCTGCGCCGGATTTTATTTGTTTTGTGACCTCATTTTGTAATTCACGGTTCATGTAATGGAAGTCGTCAATAAAAATGACAATATTCGAATTGCCAATTTCTTGAACTACCTGGGTTAACCCAGTTCGAGTTCTTGTTTCTAGTTGCCCGCTTGCATCGGTCGATATTTTTCCAATCTGAGAATTGCCGCCGATTGTCAGAACACCTGGAACGCCAAACCCAACCGCCGCACCCCCAGTCGCAGATTGGGCAACGCTGTTTGATGCCTGACTTGTTTTCTGCGACGGCACTCCCCTTGAATCAAGAACGGTATCCCAAAGTGAGTCGGCGGACTTAATTTGAGTGCCAAATACTCGTATCAGATTATTGGAGCCAACGACCTTTTGAAGCAAAACGGACTTTCCAGATTTCGATGGACCAGAAACCGATACAACCAGATTCGGAGTCATCACCGCATTCTTTAAATTTCGCTCAAACTCCTGGTCTGACCGAGGCACATAAGTGTAGGTCGGAAATGTATTCGGAGTAAAAACGTCTGTTGCTCGCAAAGTCGACATGAGTAGAATGACCTCTCGGATTTTTGTGGATTCATAGCATCCTGGACCGGAACAAGACAGTACTACATCGTTGCCCCAAGCACCCAAGGCGCGGACTACGCAGCGCCAAAGTCGAACTGGTCCGACTTCGTGTTCTCCCCCAGCGCCACGCGCAGGATCAGGTCGAAAATCCGCTGCCCCACTTCCTGAGGGCTCTCGTCGCCGTCCAGGATCGTGCCGCAGTTCACGTCCATGCTGTCTTCCATGCGTGTAAACATTGGCGTGTTGGTCGCCAGCTTGATCGACTGCGCCGGCATACAGCCGCACACCGAGCCGCTGCCGGTGGAAAAGCGGAGCGGTGTCCGGGATCGTAGTCCCTATTGCGACACATTC
The DNA here is from genome assembly GCA_903847525.1 of uncultured Acetobacteraceae bacterium. Taxonomy (GTDB): domain Bacteria; phylum Pseudomonadota; class Alphaproteobacteria; order Acetobacterales; family Acetobacteraceae; genus PALSA-911. The sequence continues at coordinate 1,187 of CAINEA010000231.1, forward strand.
TATGTCCAGGGATTGACCAACTCCAAACCCATTGCCGAAAAATCCTTTGTATTGCGGGAAACCAGCGTCAAGCGATGGGAAAGCGCGGCAGCGCCGATCAGCGCATCCCGTTCAGCCCGGCGATCGGGTACATGCAGTCGGGCGCAAAGTTGGGCGACCTGCGTGTCGACGGGAAGGATTCGTCCAGCAAACGCCGGCAAGACCTGATTGTCGATCCAGCCGCGCAGCACCGCGCCCTGTTGCGCATCCCGCCGGCCGATCAGCAGGGCGCCAAGCTCGATCTCCAGCACCGTGATCGCCGACAGGAACAGGTCGGATGGGTCCACCGACTTCGCCCAGGCCGCAACCTTGGGATCGAGGCGTTCCGGCCGGCGCAGTTCCGACAGGACGTTGGTGTCCAGCAGGTACACTCAGCCCAGGTCCGCCGGGCGGAAAATCCCGTCTGCCAGCTTCGGCGGATCGAAGTCGACGTCGGGACCTTCCGACTGCGCCAGCAGGTCAAGGATGTTCGGCCCTCCGCCTGCCAGACGGCGATAGGCGTCATGGCGAAGAAGGACGTAGGCCGGCTGGCCGCGGTCGGTGATGATTACCGGTCCATCTTCCGCAGCCCGCTTGGCTCGGCTGACGTCCTGATTGAATTCACGGCTGGATAGGGTCGTTGTCGGCATTCTGACCTCCCATATGTAGCTACAATACTACATTTATGAGGGCGTCTCAAGGCGCAGATCGTCGGCTATGCAGGCTACCTAATTCCTGACCCATCCGGTCATTCGCGGCACCATAGCCCCTGTCTTGGCCGGTGCCCGCCGGTCAAGCCCCTTGCCCGCTTGGGGTCCGCGTAGCGGAGGGCTTGAGGGGCGGGTGCCGGCCAAGACAGGATCGGAAGGCCGCGGGTTCGGAATATTATATCAACCGGGGAAGGTCTGGACGTTTCCTGGCCCCACCCCCGGCCCCTCCCCACGAGGGGGAGGGGAGAGGAAGGTGGCATCGCGAACGCCAGATGCCATCACCTGACCAAAGTGCGCTGTCTTCTGGCCGGTGGTTGATGGAATGCCTGGCTACCCGCGGCTTTGCAGTAGGTTGTTCGGGAGACGCTATTTTAATTAACTTTGACAGTCACTGTGATTAACTGTATCATGCGGCCCCATGGTTCCATTTCGCCGCAGGGGCAAACCCAGGTGAGGCGACACGGATGAGGCACGTCTCGACGCATGAGTGATTGTCGCACCCTGCGCGACGTGAGACGCGTTCGGGGTTCTTGAGAGGATTGGACGGCCTATTTAGGCTGAGCACTGTCTCGTCATATGAGTGAATGTCGCGTACCGCGCGGCGTGAGACCGGATTGATGGTCCCGGGTGAGACCGGAAGGAAGGTGGCTACATCGTGGCGCCGAGGACCCAGGGGGCGAATTCGGCGGCGCCGAAGTCGAACTGCTCGGATTTTGTCTTCTCCCCCGACGCCACCCGCAACATAAGATCGAAAATCCGCTGCCCCACTTCCTGCAAGCTTTCGTCGCCGTCCAGGATGGTGCCGCAGTTCACGTCCATGTCGTCTTCCATGCGCTGGTACATCGGCGTGTTGGTCGCCAGTTTGATCGACGGGGCCGGCTTGCAGCCGAACACGCTGCCGCGGCCGGTGGTGAAGCACACCAGATTGGCACCGCCGGCGACCTGGCCGGTGGCGGCGACGGGGTCGTAGCCGGGGGTGTCCATGAACACGAAGCCGCGGGCGGTGACTTCCTCGGCGTAGCGTACCACGTCCACCAGATTGGTGCTGCCGGCCTTGGCCATCGCGCCGAGGGATTTTTCCAGGATGGTGGTCAGGCCGCCGGCCTTGTTGCCGGGGGAGGGGTTGGCGTCCATCTCCGCGCCCTCACGCGCCGTGTAGTCCTCCCACCAGCGCATCAGGCCGACCAGCTTCTCGCCAACCTCACGCGAGACCGCGCGGCGGGTCAGCAGATGCTCGGCACCGTAGGTTTCGGGGGTTTCCGACAGGATCACGCTGCCGCCGTTGCGTACCAGGATGTCGCTGGCGATGCCCAAGGCGGGATTGGCGGAAATGCCGGAATAGCCGTCCGAGCCGCCGCATTGCAGCGCGACGCTGAGATGGCTTACCGGCACGGCCTGGCGTTCGACCTGATTGGCCAGCGGCAGCATTTCCTCGAGCGCCGCGATCGCCGCGGCCGCGGTCTTCTGCGTGCCGCCCAACTCCTGCATCACCAGGGTGCGCAGCAGCGGGCCGGGTTGCAGGTCCTCGGTCAGCAACAGCGCGCCCATCTGGTTCGACTCGCAGCCGAGGCCGATCACCAGGACACCGGCGAAGTTGGCGTGGCGGATATGGCCGACGATGGTCCGGCGCAATTGCGCGATGCCTTCGCCGTGCTGATCGATGCAGCAGCCGAAGCTGTGCGTCAGCGGCACCACCCCATCGACGTTGGGATAGGCCGCCAGCGCGCCGGGAGCGGCGAAGTGCGGG
>CAINEA010000232.1 GCA_903847525.1 uncultured Acetobacteraceae bacterium
ACCTTGATCTCAACCGCGCAAAAACAAGGTTGGGACTTGCTGGCCACCGTGTGCGCCGACCCGATGACGCTGATCGCGGAACTCCGGCGGGCGTGAGGTGTCGCTGGCTACCTGGGCTGTAACGCTGAATCATTGTAAAACCTCTCTGATAGATGGCGCTATCATAACCGATCCAACCGGCCTAAATAAATAATGCGATGGCAAATGCAAACAACCCCTCCCTTTCACTCGGTGTGGTTATCCGTACGAGAGACGAGGCAGATCGCCTTCGTCTCACGCTGGCCTCGTTAGAAACTCAGGCTCGCGAAACCGAGATCGTGGTGGTGGATGACGGGTCCGCCGACCACACCCAGGCAGTCCTAGCCGAGGCTGTCATCCGGCTGCCGCGACTGCGTATGATTCGGCATTCGACTCCACGCGGCCGGTCGGCGGCATCCAATGCCGGGGCGACCGCTGCCAAAGCCGAGATTTTGCTGTTCCTCGATGGCGATACCCTGACCGCACCGGACTTGCTGGCGCGCCACTGCGCTGCGCACGCCGAAGACGCCGGCTCGGTTGTCGTGCGTGGCGAAACTTGGCACGTTCGCTGCACCCGTTGGCTGCAAGACCCCGACACGGGCACGCCCTTCCCAGCGCAGGAGGCATCGCTGGCCGCCCGCCCAGCCGCCGAGCGAGACCGTATGCGGGTGACCCTTCACCAAGTGCGCCATGCTTTCGGTGAGGTGGTGAGCCGCGCCCAGCCGGGTATCTATCCCGGTGACGACCCGCGAAGGCTGCATGCGTTGGAAATGGCTACTTTGGTCGAACCACGTGGCTGCAACGTCCTCTGGGCAGCCGCCGCGGGCAGTAACCAGTCAGTGCGGCGCGCCGATTTCCTGGCCGCAGGTGGCTTCCATCCCGATATGGATATTAACGAGCACCGCGAGTTGACGCTGCGCCTCGTGCAGATGGGTGCACGCATGCGTGGATTGCCGGGTGCATGCACCTTTCACATGACGCATCGCAGTCGATGGCGTGACCCACTGCGTAATGCATCCTGGGAAGCTGTCTTCCTGACTGCGCACCCACGTCCGGCGGTGGCGTTGCTTGCCCTGTTCTGGGCCACGCTCGCACGCCATCCGTCGTTAGCCAACGGACCGCGGATCGAGACCCTCCACGCGCTGGACCTCGCCGCCAGAACGCCAGACGCCGCCGCCTTCGATGCCGCCCGCCAGAGGCTGGGACTGCCGGCACTAGGCGCTGCCTTTTGGTACGGCACGTGACCGCGCCGGACGCCGACGTGCCTGCACTGCTGCGTACAATGCTGCTGATCCGTCGTTTTGAGGAAATGCTGCAGGCCCGGCCGGACCGCGGCTTCCAGTTGTTCTCGTCTGGCCAGGAGGCGGTGGCAGTGGGTGTCTGCGCGGCCTTGCAGACGGCGGATCAGTTGCTGTCCAGTGGCCGATCCATTGGCCCAGCACTGGCCCGGGGCCTAGCCCTCGGCCCGGTTCTCGCTGAACTGCTGGGGCGACAGTCCGGTCCGTGCAGGGGGCGGGCGGGGCGCGGCCACCTCGCCCAGCCGTCGGCCGGCTTCTTCGGTGCGCACGCAGTGGTCGCAGGAAACATCGGTATTGCCGCTGGGGTAGCGCTGGCCATGCGCACGACGGGCCACTCTGGCTTGGTCGCCTGCCTGTTCGGCGATGGCGCCTGCGCCGCTGGTATGCTGCACGAGACACTGAACATTGCCGCACTGTGGCGACTGCCTCTGCTGCTGGTGATAGATAATAACGGTTATTCCATCTCCACCCCCGTTGCGGCGATGCTGCGCCCCCCTCGGCTTGCCGACCTGGCTATCCCCTTTGGAATGGCAGCCGCCACGGTGGACGGCACCGACGCACTCGCCGTGCGAGAGGCCGCGCTGAGGCTGGCTCAGGGAATACGCGCTGGCGATGGGCCGGCTTTGCTGGAATGTGTCTCTGTACGGCTACTGCCGCACTCGACCGGTGCACGCGAAACCCGCTCGGCGACCGAACTGGAGGCCGCCCGGGCGCTTTGCCCGGTGATGCGGCTCTCCGCGCAGCTTACGCCGCGCCAAATCGCATCATTGGAGGCGGAGGTAGCGG
>CAINEA010000233.1 GCA_903847525.1 uncultured Acetobacteraceae bacterium
CGAAGCCGTCAAGGCCGACGCCATGCAGAAAGCCGCCGGCGGCATCCAACTGCCGCCCGGCCTGAAACTGCCGTTCTGATCGACGGACCATGGGCGGACCCGAAGTCACACGGCTGATCGCCCTGCTGGCGAAACTGCCCGGCTTCGGCCCGCGCAGCGCCCGGCGCGCGGCGTTGAAAATGCTGCAAGCGCCAGAAACCCGCATGCTACCGCTGGCCAACGCCCTGGCCGACGCCGCCCGCAGCGTGCGCGCCTGCAGCGAATGCGGCAACCTCGACAGCCAAGACCCCTGCACTATCTGCACCGACCGCCAACGCGACCGCAGCATCATCTGCGTCGTTGAAGGCGTCGGCGACCTCTGGGCCCTGGAACGCGCCCACGTCCATCGCGGCCTCTACCACGTGCTCGGCGGCACCCTCTCCCCCCTCGCCGGCACCGGCCCGGAAGACCTCAACCTCACCCCGCTGCTGGCGCGCATCGAAGCCGGCGGCATCAGCGAAATCATCCTCGCCCTCGGCGCCACCGTCGAAGGCGCCACTACCATGCACTGGCTCACAGACCGCCTGAAGCCACACGCCCTACAAATCACCCGCGTCGCCCAAGGCGTCCCCATGGGCGGCGCACTGGATATCCTCGACGACGGCACACTCGCCGCGGCATTGCGCTCCAGACGTGCGGTTTAGCGGGACGCTGGCGTTTTAAGGAAGGCCAGGGCGCTGCCCTGAACCCGCAAGGGGGCAGAAGCCCCCTTGACCCCATGACTTTTAAGATAGGGGTTTATGAAGTGGGGGGCTCAGGTATGGGTTGCAACCTTGCCTCAGCCCCCCACTTCATAAATCCCTCGCTTCAAGTTTTAAGGTCCAGGGGCTTGGCCCCTGGCGGGGTTCGGGGCAGAGCCCCGCGCTTGCTTAACCCCAAACGTCCGCGACCCTACACGACCGGTTCGCGCAACCGTTCCAGGGCGCCGACGAGGGCGCGGCGGATGCCGGGTTCCAGGGCGGAGTGTCCGGCGTCGGGGATCACGGTTAGGCGTGCCCGTGGCCATGCGGCTTTCAGGGCGAAGGCGGATTGGGGCGGGCAGATCATATCGTAGCGGCCTTGCACGATATCGGCTGGGATATGGGCGATGCGGTCCATGCCGCCGAGCAGGCCGCCTTCGGGCAGGAACAGGCCGTGCAGGAAGTAGTGGGCTTCCAGCCGGGCGAGGCCGAGGGCTGAGCGATCCTGGGCGAAGCTGCTGGCGGAGTCTGGGTTGGGCAGCAGCGTGCTGCAGGCGCTTTCGTAGAGCGACCAGGCGCGGGCGGCGGGCATATGGGTTGCGGGGTCTGGGTCGTTGAGACGTTTGATGTAGTTGCCCAGCAGGTCGCCGCGTTCTTCGGGCGGCAGGAAGCTGACGAAGGCGCTGTGTTCGAGTGGAAAGACGGTGGCGATGCCGTGCATGAACCAGTCGATTTCCACGGGGCGGCCGAGGAAGATGCCCCGCAGCACGCAGGCTTCCACCCGTTCCGGATGGCTTTGGGCGTAGGCCAGCGCCAGGGTGGACCCCCACGAGCCGCCGAAGAGCACGAAGCTGTTGATGCCCAGATGGGTGCGCAAGGCTTCGATATCGGC
>CAINEA010000234.1 GCA_903847525.1 uncultured Acetobacteraceae bacterium
ATGCCCATCTTGGCGCGCTGACCTGGGCGGGGGCGGCATGGCGCTATCCGAACGGGATTCCGCCCCAGGTGCGCGCCACCCTGGAGAAGGAGCTCGTGGCGATCGCCGCACTGCGCTATGCGGCCTATTTCCTGACGGTGCATGACATCGTGGCTTTTGCGCGGCGCGCAGGCATCCTGTGCCAGGGGCGCGGCTCGGCGGCGAATTCCGCGGTCTGCTACTGTCTCGGCATCACGGCGGTCGATCCCGAGCACAGCGATCTGCTGTTCGAGCGCTTCGTGTCGGCGGAGCGGCGGGAGCCGCCGGACATCGACGTCGATTTCGAGCATGAGCGGCGCGAGGAGGTGATCCAGTACATCTACCAGCGCTACGGCCGCGACCGCGCCGGCATCGCCGCCACGATCATCCATTACCGGCCGAAAAGCGCCATCCGCGACATCGGCAAGGCGATGGGCCTGTCGGACGACACCACCGCCCTGCTCAGCCAGCAATCCCGCCACTCCACAGGGGAGCTCTGGCCGGACGAGCGGCTGGCGGAGATCGGCCTCGATCCCGCCAGCCCCGTCCTGCGCCGCACCGTGGACCTGGCGCGCGAACTGGTCGGCTTTCCCCGCCATCTGTCCCAGCATGTCGGCGGCTTCGTGCTGACGCGCGGCCGGCTGGACGAGACGGTGCCGATCGGCCGCGCCGCGATGGACCAGCGCACCTTCATCGAATGGGACAAGGACGACATCGACACGCTCGGCATCATGAAGGTGGATATACTTGCGCTGGGCATGCTGACCTGCATCCGCAAGGCGCTCGATCTGGTGGGGATCGCCGATCTGGCCGATGTGCCGCGGGAAGACCCGGATGTGTACCGGATGCTGTCACGCGGCGATTCCATCGGCGTATTTCAGGTCGAATCCCGCGCCCAGATCTCCATGCTGCCCCGGTTGCGGCCGAAAAAGCTCTACGACCTGGTGATCGAGGTGGCCATCGTCCGTCCGGGACCGATCCAGGGCGATATGGTGCACCCGTATCTGCGCCGGCGTTCCGGGAAGGAGCCAGTGATCTACCCGTCCCCTGCCCCCGAACATGGTCCGGCCAACGAGCTGGAACAGGTGCTCGGCAAGACGCTGGGGGTGCCGCTGTTCCAGGAACAGGCGATGCGCCTGGCGATCGTGGCCGCCGGGTTTTCCGCCGAAGAAGCCAACCAGCTGCGCCGGGCGATGGCAACGTTCCGCAATGTCGGCACGATCCATAGCTTTGGCACGAAGCTGATCGAGGGCATGGCCGGCCGCGGCTACGAGCGCGACTTCGCCGAGCGCTGCTTTCGCCAGATCGAGGGGTTCGGAACCTACGGCTTTCCCGAAAGCCATGCCGCCAGCTTTGCCCTGCTGGTCTATGTCTCGGCCTGGCTGAAATGCCACCACCCCGCGCGCTTCGCCTGCGCGCTGCTGAACTCCCAGCCCATGGGCTTCTACGCCCCGGCCCAGCTAGTGCGCGACGCGCGCGAGCACGGTGCCGAGATCCGCGCCATCGACGTCGCCGCCAGCCGATGGGACTGCACGATGCAAAGCGGCGCGACCCTGCGGCTGGGCTTTCGCCTGATCTCCGGCTTTCGCCAGGACTGGGCCGAGCAGATCGAGACCGTGCAGGATGCCGGACTGAAGGATTTCGCCGATCTGGTGCGCGCCGGCATCCCGCGCGCCGCCATCGTGGCGTTGGCGGAGGCGGACGCGCTGCGCGGCATCGGCCTCGATCGCCGGGCGGGGCTGTGGCAGGCGCGGGGTCTCACCGATGCACCGCCTCTGCCGCTGTTCGCGCAACTACCGCACGAAGTGCGCGCGGTCGATCTGCCCGCCATGCCAGCCCCGGAGCAAAGCGTGGCCGATTACCGCACCACCGGCCTGTCGCTGAAGGCCCATCCGCTGCGCTTCCTGCGCCCGACGCTGGCACGCGATGCCGTCCGCAGCTGCGCGGAAGCCGCCAACCTCGCACACGGCACCCTGGTTCGCGTCGCCGGGCTGGTGCTGGTGCGCCAGCGGCCCGGCAATGGCGGGGTTGTGTTCTGCACCCTGGAGGACGAGACCGGCATAGCCAATCTGGTCATCTGGGCCAGTCTACTGGACCGCTATCGCCGTGAAATCCTGACCAGCCGGCTGCTGCTGGCAATCGGCCGGGTGCAGCGCTCGGCCGAAAACGTGGTTCATGTCATTGCCGAGCGCCTGGAGGACCACAGCCATTTGCTGGCCCAACTGGTCGAGGCCGATTTTCCCGGAACCCAATTTCCAACCCGATTTCCGGGCATTTCGCACCAGACCGGCCATCCCCAAGCGGCCCATCCAACCGTCAGCCTGCCCCGCTCACGGGATTTCCATTAATTTTCTCACCACACGTCTTCTGCAAATTTTCAAGGGACAAAAAACCACCACCGGGTGTGACGCAGTTCACACTAAATTCTCAACAGAAGGTTAATGGTAACTGCCCAGGTAGTCGATCGCTGATCGACGGTTGACACGCGAGTCGCGGCATGAGTCAAGCTTCCCATGTCGTTGCCGCAGCCCGATTCCCAAACTGGTTCCGATGCGGGCG
>CAINEA010000235.1 GCA_903847525.1 uncultured Acetobacteraceae bacterium
CCGCCTGCGCCGGCCGAAGCCGACCGGCGCGTAATTCCACACCAAGGACCCATCATGTTGCGTAGAGACTTCCTGATGCTGACGGCCGCCTTTGTCGCGGGCAGCGTGCTGCATGCCCCGGCGGCGCGCGCGGCGGACATGCCTGGCGTCACAGCGACCGAGATCAAGATCGGCCAGACCCAGTCCTATAGCGGCCCGGCCTCGTCTTACGGCGCCATCGGCAAGACGCAGCAGGCCTATTTCGACATGATCAACGCCAAGGGCGGGATCAACGGGCGGAAGATCACCTTCCTGTCGCTCGATGACGGCTATTCCCCGCCGCGCACCGTCGAGCAGACCCGTAAGCTGGTCGAGCAGGAGGGCGTGGCCTTCATGTTCAACTCGCTCGGCACCCCGACCAATTCGGCGGTGCAGAAATACCTCAACCAGAAGAAGGTGCCGCAATTGTTCGTCGCCACCGGCGGCGATAAATGGGGCGATCCCGAGCACTTCCCCTGGACCATGGGCTGGCAGACCAGCTACCGGGCCGAGGCGCAGATCTACGGCAAATACATCCTGGCCGAGAAGCCGAACGCCAAGATCGGCCTACTCTACCAGAACGACGATTTCGGCAAGGACTACGTGAACGGCCTGAAGGACGTGCTCGGCGCGGACCGCTACGCCAAGATGGTCAACGCGGTATCCTATGAGGCGACCGACGCGACGATCGACAGCCAGTTGGTATCCCTCAAGGGCGCCGGAGCGGACGTGCTGGTAACGGCCACCGTGCCGAAATTCGGCGCCATGTCGATCCGCAAAGTGCATGAATTGGACTGGCATCCGCTGCATTTCATGAGCAACGTCGCGATCTCCGTCGGTACCGTGATCGAGCCGGGCGGCAAGGAAAACGCCATCGGATTGATCAGCGCCGATTTCCGCAAGGACGCCACCGACCCGACCTGGAAGGACGATGCCGGGATCAAGCTATGGCGCGACTTCATGAACGCGCAGATGCCGGGCGCGGATCAGGCCGACAACAACTATCTTTATGGCTACAGCGTGGTGCTGACGCTGATGCAGGTGCTGAAGCAATGCGGCGATGACCTCTCGCGGGAGAACATCATGAAACAGGCCGCCAGCATCAAGGACCTGGAAATCCCGACCTTGCTGCCGGGTATCCTGGTCAACACCAGCGCCACCAATTTCCACCCGCTGAGGCAGCTACAGTTGCAGCGCTGGGACGGCAAGGCATGGGTGCTGTTCGGCAAGGTATTGCAGGCCGACTGAACCGCGGCGCGGCGGGGGCTGTTGCCTCCCGCCGGTTCCGACCTACACTCCGCGCCATCGAAGGCGAGGGAGAAACGAACATGCTGGATCTGACCGGTAAGGTCGCAATTGTGACGGGGGCCGGATCGGTCGGGCCGGGCTGGGGCAACGGCAAAGCCACGGCGACGCTCATGGCCCGCCAGGGCGCCTCGGTGTTCCTGATCGACATCAATCCCGAAGCGGTGGCCGAAACTAAAGGCATCATCGAAGGCGAGGGCGGCATTTGCGCCACCCATGTCTGCAACATGCTGCAGGCGGCGGATGTGCAGGAAATGGTTCAGGCCTGCCTGGACCGTTTCAAGCGGATCGATATCCTGGTCAACAATGTCGGCGGTTCTGAACCCGGCAACGTTGTCACCATGCCGGAAGACGTGTTCGACCGGCAGATCGACTTCAACCTGAAGACCGCCTTCCTGGGCTGCAAATACGTCATTCCGGTGATGGAAGGCCAGGGCAAGGGTGCGATCGTCAACATCTCTTCGGTGGCCGGTGTGCGAAACTCCAGCGGCGGGCGGACCCATGTCGGCTACAGTGCCTCCAAGGCCGCGGTCATCCAGTTCTCCCGCTCCACGGCTGGGGCGTTCGCCGCCAGGAATATCCGCTGCAACACCGTGCTGCCCGGCCTGATGCATACGCCGCTGGTGGAATACCGCCTGGCGCGTCAGATCGCAGGCAACGATGCGGCGGCGCTGATCGCGTCGCGCAACGCGCAGGTGCCGATGGGCAAGATGGGCACCGGCTGGGATGTGGCGCACGCCGTGCTGTTCCTGGTCTCCGACGAGGCCGGCTTCATCACCGGAACCGAAATCGTGGTGGACGGCGGCATGATCGCCGGTCTGGGCCAATGATTCTGGGCCAATGATTCTGGGCTAATGATTTTTGGCTAACGATAGACATTCATAAAAGGAAACGAACGAATGACCGGTGAACGCTTCTCTACCCAAACCCTGGAAGAAATGACGCCCGAGCAGCGCAAGGCCGCCGAGGCGATCCTGGCCGGCCCGCGTGGCGGCATGCGTGGCCCGTTCAAGGCGCTGCTGCGCAGCCCCGACCTTGCCGACAAGATCCAGCGTGTCGGCGAATATGTCCGCTTCCGCAGTTCGCTGCACCCGCGACTGAACGAGCTCGGCATCCTGCTCGTCGGCCGCTACTGGACCGCGCAGTACGAATTCTACGCCCACCGCATCCTGGCCGAAAAAGCCGGTCTGTCGCCGTCCATCTGCCAGGCCATCGCCGAGGGCCGCCGGCCCGAGACCATGGACGAGGAAGAACGCGTGGTCTGGGAATTCGGCAATGAACTTTTGCAGACCAAGGAAGTATCGGATGCGACCTTCAACGCCGTGAAGGAGAAGTTCGGCGAGCAGGGCGTGATCGATCTCGTCGGCGGCATGGGCTACTACACCGTCGTCTCGATGGTGCTGAACGTCGACCGCGTACCCCTGCCACCCGATGCGGTGCCGCTGAAGAAACTGGCCTGACGCGCCCTGCCGCTCCGCATAACGGGGCGGCAGCCTTACGGAGATAATGAGCATGGCTGACAGGATCGCCGTCATTGCCGGCGCGACGGGTGCTGCCGCGTGCCGGCTGGTGGAGTTGCTCGCGGCGACGCCGGGCTGGCAGGTGGTGGGACTCTGCCGGAACCCGCCGGCTGGCGCACCGCTAGCAAATGTCCGCTATATCGCCACCGACCTCACCAGCGCCGCCTCGGTGCAGGTTGCCGTCGCGCGGGCCGGTGCTGTCACCCACATGGTCTATGCCGCTCGCGCCCCGTTCGGCGAAGGCGGGGTGGAGGACGTTCCGGGCAATGTCGCGCTGCTGGAGAACGTGCTGGCGGCGGTCGATACCCCCGCCTTGCAGCACGTGCACCTGGTGGAGGGCGGCAAATGGTACGGCATGCATCTCGGCCCGTTCCCCACGCCCGCCGAGGAGGACGATCCCCGCCACCTGCCGCCGAACTTCTACTACGACCAGCAGGATCTGATCACCGCGCGCAAAAAGGGAAAATCCTGGGTCTGGACCGCCAGCCGGCCCAGCTTCATCGTCGATTTCGCGCCGCAGCGCGCGCGCAACATGATCTCCACCATCGGGGTCTATGCGGCGATGTGCCGGGAGTTGAACACCGATTTCAACTTCCCCGGTCGCGCCGGCAGCTATCATTCCCTGGTGGAACTGACCGATGCCACCCAGCTGGCTCGTTCGATCCTGTGGATGTTCAACACACCGGCGGCCGGCGATCAGGCGTTCAACGTCACCAACGGCGATCTGTTCCGCTGGTCCCGGCTATGGCCGCGGCTGGCCGCCTATTTCGGCCTGAACCCCGGCACGGTGCGCACTTTGCCGATGGAACGCTGGATGGCCGACAAGGAGCCGGTCTGGGAGCGGATCTGCGAGAAATACCAACTGGTGCGCCAGCCGATGGGCGATGTCGCGCGCTGGGATTTTGCGGATTTTTCCCTGGGTCTGGCGCATGATCTCTGCTCCAGCATGAACCGTGCGCGCCGGCTCGGATTTTATGATCTGGAAGACACCGAGCAGATGTTCATCCGCCATCTGGAAGCCTATCGCGCGGCCCGAATTCTTCCCTAGCCGCCGATTCTTCCCTAACTGTCGGCAAACCCGAACAGACGTCTGGGCGTGTCCCAGAGCAGCTTTTGCCGGTCGGCCGGGTCGGGGAAAAGCGACTCCACCAGGCTGAGCAACGGGCCGTAATCCAGCCGCTCCGGCGCGCGTAGGAACGGCCAGTCGGAACCCCAGACGCAGGCATCCAGGCCGAACGCATCCACCAGGGCGCGCAGGAACGGCCAGGTGTCGGCGTAGGGAAATGGCTGGCGGGAGAACTTCATCAGCCCGGATAATTTCACGCTTGCCCGTCCGGTTGCCGCCATCGCGAGGATGGCCTGGAACCCCGGCTGATCCAGTCCCGCCTCCGGCGTCGGACGCCCGCAATGATCGATCAGCACGCGCACCGGCGCCGCCCCGATCACGGGCAGCAGGGCCAACATCTGGTCATGCTCCACCTGCACCTGCAGGAACATGTCGAGATCGGCCAGCTTGGCAACCAAGTCCCGCCCGTCGGCATGGCGCGCTACGCCATCGAAGGTGGGATTGAATGCCACCCCAACCATTCCCTGGGACTTGAGCGTCCGCAGCGCCGGCAAACCGATATCCAACGGCACCACCGCGACACCCTTCAACCGGCCCTCGGCATGTTCGATCGCATCCAGCAGACAGCGCAGATCCGTGCCGTAACCGGAATTGGGCGCCACCACGAGCGAGTGGCGCACGCCATGGCACGCCATTACCCGAAGCAATTGTGCGGCAGTGCCGATTTCCTGCCCGGCGGGGCGATACGGATTATCCACGCCATAGGGAAATCGCGCCGGATCAAGCACATGGTTGTGGCAATCGATCTTGGGCTCTTCGAAGAGATGCACGGGAGGATCTTCCTGTCGGTCAAACCGCCGTTCTGGCGGTCTCGATCGCCCGCCACACGCGTTCGGGTGTGGCAGGCATGTCGATGTGGCGAACTCCCAGCGGCGCCAGGGCGTTGAGTATCGCCGAGACGATGGCCTGAGGGGCCGCGATCGCGCCGGCCTGCCCAGCCCCCTTCACGCCCAGCGGATTGGCGTTGGTCGGCACGCCGTTCAGGTGGATGTCGAGGTCGGGAAGCGTGTCGGCGCGCGGCACCGCGTAGTCCATGTAGCTGCCGCTGAGCAGTTGCCCGCTTTCGGGGTCGTAGGCGGTATGTTCCAGCATCGCCTGCCCAATGCCCTGGGCCACGCCGCCCTGGATCTGGCCGATCGTCAGCATGGGATTGATGATCGTGCCGAAATCATCGACGCCAGTGTAGCGCAGCAGCGCGACATGCCCGGCTTCCGGGTCGATCTCCACCTCGGCGATATGGCAGCCATTGGGGAAGGTGATGAGGTCGAGCAGGTTCCACTCATAGGTGTCGAGGCTGCTGGGTTCGTCCGCCGGAGCCGAGCCTTCCTTGATTGCCCGGGCCAGTTCCAGCAGACCGATGGAGCGGTCCCCGGCATGGAACCGGCCAGCGTCGAATTCGATCGCCTCGGCCGGCGCCTGCAAAAGCCGGGCGGCGACGATGCGGCCCTTGGCGATCGCGCCGTCGATCACCTTCACCAACGCCGCACCGCCCATGTGCAGCGAGCGTGCGCCGCCATGGCCGTTGCCGTCCCGGATGATTTGCGTATCCGCCTGCCGGTAGATGAAGCGATCGATCGGCAGGCCAAGGCGGTCGGCGGCGATTTGCGGAAAGCTGGTCTCATGGCCCTGGCCATTCGATTGCGTGCCGAGCAACAGGCTGACGCGGCCATCGTCCTCGAAGCGGATTTCCGCCCCCTCGTTCGGGGCTCCGCGGGCGGTTTCCAGGAAGCAGGTCACGCCGATGCCCCGCAGCATCCCGCGGCTTTGCGATGCAATTCGCCGCGCGGCGAAGCCCGCATGATCGGCGGCGGACAGGGCACGGTCGATATTACCGGCGAACACACCGCCGTCGATGGTCGTGGCCATCGCGGTCCGGTGCGGAAAGCTGGAAACCAGATTTCGCCGGCGCAACTCGATCGCGTCGATGCCCACCACCGGCGCTGCGGCGTCGATCAGCCGTTCGATCAGATAGTTCGCTTCCGGCTTGCCAGCGCCGCGATAGGCGTCGATCGGCACCGTGTTGGTGAATACGCCGTGCACATCCATGAACACGGCGGGAATATCGTAGCCGCCGCCCATGGCATTGCCGGGCGCGTTGGTGGAACTGCCCGGCCCGCCGGTGGACATCGCCGCGCCGAGATTGGCGAGGGTTGCAACATCCAACGCCAGGAAGCGTCCCTCCGTGTCCAGTGCCAGCCGCGCGCGGGAGAAATTGTCGCGGCCATGCGCGGTGGACACGAAATCCTCGCCGTGCCCCGACACCCATTTTACAGGATGGCTGAAGCGGCGCGCGGCCCACAGCACCAGCACGTACTCCGGATAGAGCCCGTTCTTGACCCCGAATCCGCCACCGACATCGGGGCACGAGACACGCAAATTTTCCGCTGGAATCCTGAACACCGTGTGGGCCAGCGGCTGGCGAATGCCGTGCACACCCTGGCCGGACAGCAGCAGGTAAAAGCCCTGCGTGCCGGCATCGTACTCGCCGATGGCGGCGCGATGTTCCAAAGGGGCGATGATCAGGCGGTTGTTGACCAGTTCCAGCTCAACGACGTGCGCCGCCGCGGCGAACGCGGACTGCACGGCGGCCGGATCGCCCTTCTGAAAGCGGTAGGAGACGTTATTGGGAACGTCGTCCCATAGCAGCGGCGCGCCGGGAGCCATGGCGGCATGCGGATCAACAACGCAGGGCAGGGGATCATAGCGGATGTCCACGCGTTCGGCGGCGTCCATCGCGGCCGAGCGGCTTTCCGCCACAACGAAGGCCACGGGCTCGCCGACATGGCGTACGCGATCGGCCGCCAGGGCGAAGCGATCCGGAATGCGCATCGGCTCGACGGTCATGACCTTCGTCGTGCAGGGCAGCGGACCGATGCCGCCCGCGCGCAAATCGCCGGCATCGAACACGCCGAGAACGCCGGGGATCGCGAGCGCGGCCGCCGCGTCGATCCCTTCGATCCTGGCGTGGGCGTGGGGGGAGCGGATCACGTGAAGATAGAGTTGGCCGGCGCGCTGGATATCGTCGGTGAAGCGGCCTTGGCCGGTGAGAAAGCGCTGATCTTCCAAACGCGGGATGGATTGGCCGCTCAATTCGTTCATCTCGGATATCCCGTGCTTGCCCGTTGCCTATCATGGCACAGATCGGCCATTCCGAAGATCAGCCATTCGGGGCGCGATTGCCATAGCCTCTTTCCCTGCCGCGTGTGGCGGGCCAAAGTCTGCCCATGAATTTCCGATCGCTCTACGCTCATGGCTTCGCCCGCGTCGCCGCCTGCACCACGCGCACGCATCTCGCCGATCCCCAGCGCAATGCCGAGGCGGTGCTGGCGATGGCGCGCGAATGCGACGCGCAAGGCGCCGCACTCGCGGTGTTCCCCGAGCTGACCCTATCAGGCTATTCCATCGAGGACCTGCTGCTGCAGGATACGTTGCTGGACGCGGTGGAACAGGCAATCGGCGCCGTGGTGACCGGTACCGCCGGGCTCGGCACCATGGTGGTGATCGGCGCGCCTTTGCGCCATGCCGGGCGGGTCTACAACACGGCGCTGGTGATCCATCGCGGCAATCTGCTCGGCGTGGTGCCGAAATCCTATTTGCCGACCTACCGGGAATTCTACGAGCGCCGCCAGATCGCCGCCGGGGATGTGCTGCGGAGCGGGATTACCGTGGCCGGGGCCACCGTGCCCATCGGCAACGATCTGCTGTTCGCTGCCGAGGATGTCCCCGGCTTCGTGCTGCATGTGGAGATCTGCGAGGATTTCTGGGTGCCGATCCCGCCCAGTGCCGAAGCGGCTCTCGCCGGCGCGACGGTGCTGGCCAATCTCTCCGGCAGCCCGATCACCATTGGCCGCGCCGAAAGCCGCCGGCTGCTGGCGCAATCCGCCTCCGCCCGCTGCCTCGCCGCCTATATCTACGCCGCCGCCGGCACCGGGGAGAGCACCACGGACGTCGCCTGGGACGGCCAGGTGATGATCTTCGAGAACGGCAACGCGCTGGCGGAGGCCGAGCGTTTCCCGGCCGACGCCCAGAAGGTGCTGGCCGATATCGACCTCGACATGCTGCGTCAGGAACGCATGCGGATGGGCACGTTCGACGATAACCGCCGCACCCATGCCGACCGCACCGACACATTCCGCCGGATCGGCTTTCGCCTCGATCCTCCGCGCGAGGCCGATCTGGGCCTGATGCGCCGGGTGGAGCGGTTCCCCTTCGTGCCGTCCGACCCGGCTCGGCTGGAGCAGGATTGCTACGAGGGCTACAACATCCAGGTTGCCGGCCTGGTGCAGAGGCTGCGTGCGATCGGCGTCAAGCGCGTGGTGATCGGCATTTCCGGCGGACTCGATTCGACCCATGCGCTGATCGTCGCGGCCAATGCGCTGGACCTCCTCGGGCTTCCGAGCTCGAACATCCTGGCGTTCACGCTGCCGGGTTTCGCGACCAGCGAGCACACCAAGGGCAATGCCTGGCGTCTGATGCAGAGCCTGGGCACCACCGCGCGTGAACTGGATATCCGTCCGGCGGCGCGGCAGATGCTGGGCGACATGGGCCACCCGTTCGCCAGCGGCGAGCCGGAATACGACATCACGTTCGAGAACGTGCAGGCCGGGCTGCGCACCGACTATCTGTTCCGCTTGGCCAACCAGAACGATGCGATCGTGCTGGGCACCGGCGATTTGTCGGAACTGGCTCTGGGCTGGTGCACCTACGGCGTCGGCGACCATATGTCGCACTACAACGTCAATGCCGGCGTGCCGAAGACGTTGATCCAGCATCTGATCCGCTGGGTGGTGCGCAAGGGGCAGTTCGGCGCGGAGGTGGGCGAGACGCTGACGGCGATCCTGGCCACGGAGATCTCCCCCGAACTGGTGCCCGCCGCCGAGGGCGAGGCGCCGCAGAGCACGGAGGCCAAAATCGGCCCCTACGCGCTGCAGGATTTCAATCTGTACTATACGCTGCGCTACGGCTTCCGCCCCTCTAAGATTGCCTTCCTGTCCTGGCACGCCTGGGCCGATATCGATGCTGGCGCCTGGCCGCCGCATTTTCCTGAGGATCGGCGCGGCGAGTTCACCCTGGCGGAGATCCGACACTGGCTGGAAGTGTTCCTGCGTCGGTTCTTCGCCTTCAGCCAGTTCAAGCGCTCCGCCTTGCCGAACGGACCGAAGGTGTCTGCGGGCGGCGCGCTGTCGCCGCGCGGCGATTGGCGCGCGCCGTCGGACGGCAACGCGGTCGTGTGGCTGGAGGAACTGGCGCGGAATGTGCCGGAAGCCTGACGCCGGACAGAGATCGGCAAGCCGCCTGCCGGCCAAATTCGCTAACCAGGGAGAGACAGAATGACCTTCACCGTCCATCACGTGCATCTGAAGACACCGAACCCCCGGCAGACCGCGCAGTACTACATCGATAATTTCGGCGCGACGGTGAAGGCGGAAAACCCCGGCCGCGGTTTCGAGCTCGATCTGCATGGCCTGCAACTCAACATCACCGATATCGTCGCCACGCAGAACCATGCGCAACATTATGGTATCGAGCACATGGCCATCCATACGGACGACTACACCGCGACGCTGGCGAATCTGCGCCAGAACGGCGTGCGCATCCTGGAAGAATTGCCGCCGAACCAGACCGGAAGACGCGTCTGCTTCGTGGAGGCGCCGGACGGCGCACAGATGGAAGTGATCGAAAAGCTTTAGCCAAACCACAGGAGAGCGGCATGGCATTGAAGGACCAAATTCCGTTCGGGATGTCGCTTCCTCACCGCTCCCCCGACACGATCGGTATGACGGCGGTGCATCACGTCGCCCAGCGGGCCGAGGCGCTGGGGTTTCGCGATCTGTGGGTGACCGAAAACACCCTGGACCATGTCAATTCCTTCGATCCGGTGGTCGCGCTCACCTATGCGGCCGCGGTTACCAGCCGGATTCGCTTGGGGGCATCGGTGATCGTGCTGGCCATCCACAGCCCGGTGATGGTCGCGCATCAATGGGCGACGCTCGATTATATCAGTGGCGGGAGGGCGATTCTCGCCGTCGGCCTCGGCCGGGAGGATCATTACCGCCAGTTCCAGGTGCCGGAGGAAGGGCGGGTTCGGCGCTTTCGCGAGGAACTGGAGGTGATCCGGGCGCTCTGGACCCAGCCCAAAGTTACCTATAGTGGCCGGTTCTATCAGTTGGAGGACGCCATGATGGCGCCCAAACCCGTGCAGTTGCCACATCCGCCGATCTGGATGGGCGTGGGCCATCCAGATGCCGTACGCCGGGCAGCCTCACTCGCCGATGGCTGGATGGGAGCGGGCGGATCGAGCGTCGCGGAATTTGCCCGATCGGTGCCGGTGCTGAAGCAGGCATTGGAGAAGGTCGGCCGGGACCCAGAGATTTTTCCGATTTCGAAGCGCATCTTCCTGGCAGTGGACGAACGCCCGGAGGTGGCGCGAGCGGAATTGAACCGTTGGTTCACCGAGGTGTATCATAACCCGGCAGGCACCGACGTGTCGGGGGTTCACGGCACGCCGGAACAGGTGCGCGAGCAACTGGCAGAACTGATCGGAATGGGGGCCAATCACCTGCTGTTGAACCCGGTTTCCCGCCACGCCGAGCAATTGGAGGCGATGGCCGAAATCGTCGGGTTGCGGTAGGCCGCGCTTCTGTCCGCGGCCAGATTGACGAGCCAACAGGACCTCCTGCGGGTCGGCAGCGAGGTTGCGTCCCGAAACATCCCGCGATCCCGTTCGGGTTGCCGGCAGGCATGCGAATGCTGCCCCAGATAACCCGGGGCAGCAGGGTTCGGGGATCGTGTCTGCATTCGCGCCGAGGCCGAAGGTTGCCTCGATGCTATAGGGGACCGCCAGATCTGTAATCGGCAACGCCAAGCAGCAGACAGTCTGCGCCGATGCCAGCGCTGCAGCTTGTATCTGGATATTGCGACAGGGCATGGTGATCAGCATCTCAAGCCCTGGATTCGAGGTTTAGTCGGACGACAATAGCGTTGCACCCTGAAGCAATGTCTCGCTCAAAGTATTGCTTTCAGGGTTGAATAAGGTTGGATCCGCCGTCCGGAAAATCGTAACTGCCCAGGTAGTCGATCGCTGATCGACGGTTGACACGCGAGTCGCGGCATGAGTCAAGCTTCCCATGTCGTTGCCGCCGCCCGATTCCCAATCTGGTTCCGATGCGGGCG
>CAINEA010000236.1 GCA_903847525.1 uncultured Acetobacteraceae bacterium
GCTTTGGGACGATACCGTGGGCCGACCCGACCGAGGACCCGGCGGCGGTGTTCATGGTCCACGTGCCGGGGGAGCAGCGCCGGCGCTGGCGTCCGGTGGTGAGTGCTCTGCTTTACGGCGCGGTGGCAGGGTGAGGAACGGCCCGTCCCATTTCTCACGTTGCAAGGGGTCCTTTGCCGCGTTTTCGGCCGAAGCGGCCTCCGCCCTTGGCACGGTATGCTGCCGGTCGAGCGGCGGATGGGCGTGGTGGGCCGCCGACGGTCCGAACGCGGGCAGCGCATCCTCACGTTGCAAGGGGTCCTTTGCCACGTTTCCGGCCGAAGCGGCCTCCGCCCCTGGCACGGTATGCTGCCGTCCGAGCGGCGGCTGGGCGTGGTGGGTTTCCAACGGTCCGAACGCGGGCAGCGCGTTCTCACGTTGCAAGGGGTCCTTTGCCACGTTTCCGGCCGAAGGCTGGGGGGCGGCTTCGCGGGGACGCTGCCACACGGCCCGAGGGGCGATGAGCCGGCCGACGCGGGCGCGGTGGGCGATGCCGGCCAGCTTCATGATCGCCGCATGCAAGCGGATCGCATCCTCGATCGGCATGTCCCGGTCGGGGAAGTGCATGCCGGTGGTGTCGCGGACGTTTTCGAGGAGCGCGATCAGTCTGTCGCTCAATCCCGGCGGCAGGCCGACATCCATGCGGGCCTGCATCAGTGCGCGTGTCAGTCCGATGACCGAGCGGTAGAGGCGGAGCATGGTCGGCAGGGGAAAGACGAGTTGCATGGCGCGCTCGCAGGCATCTTGCAGAGCGTCCTCCATGCGTTTGAAGGATGGGGGGTCTTGCCAGGGGGCGTTCGGATTGGGGTCATGCTGGGCCTTGGGAGGGTGGAGGATCGAACTAACATTAATGTCTGATTATCTAACGTAACGGACATGCCGCGCCAAGGGGAATCTGGGGGCGGCAGGGTGACGCCTGACGGCGGCCGGCAGGGGAGCGGCCGGGACTCCGATGCGCCTGGGGTGGCGCACGCGCTTCCGGCGTGTGTGTTATCGCTCGCCTGCGTTCTGCGAGACTTGGTCAAACGACATGGCACTCGCCGCCCCAAGCCTCTCGGCCGAGGCACGCAAGCGTTCGAGGATCGGGGTCGTGGGAAGTTTCAGTGTCTGCCATGGGTGGAGAGCGGTCAGGCCGCTGTCGAAAAGGCGATGGCGATAAGCCGACGTAATGGCCATACTTCGACGAGCGTGGTATGATCTTTCGTCCCTCCCGCTTGGCGATCACCAAGGCGTAAACAGACTCCACAGCCTGGGGTCGGAAGGGTGTCTCACACGAAAGTCCTGATACCCGCGACTCGCCGCGTAGGGCAGTAAGCAACACGCATCGGTTTGAGAGCCAAACCTTGAGATTCCTTGCCGACGGACCTTCATTGCCCGACGAGCTCCTGACCGCTCGCGACGAAGGCCGAGTGCTATTCTTCTGCGGCGCGGGGGTATCCCGCGAAAATGCCAAGCTGCCCGATTTCTTCGGCCTCGCTCGGGCAGTTCTGGCCAAGCTCCGGGCACTCCCAGACAGCCCTGCCAGTAAGCTAGTCGAAGCATCGCAAAATCTCGGGGCGATTTCCGGCGTCGGCTCTGTCATCGCGGCCGACCGGATATTTGGCTTGCTGGAGCGGGATTTTTCCGTTCCTGACATCGAGCGCGCCGTCGGCGACGTACTCCGCCCTCCAGCCGATGTGGACCTTCGGGCGCACCGAATTCTGCTCGACCTCTGCCGCAACACGGACGGAAAGGTGCGCTTGGTCACAACCAATTTCGATCTTCTGTTCGAAGCGGCCGCCCCGAAGGCCACCGTCTGGACGCCGGCACGCCTGCCGCAATTCCGGGAGATCGCCAGTTTCGATGGCATCGTTCACCTCCACGGCGTATTCGATCGTGCCTACCAAGAGCCCGTTGGAGGAAGCTTTGTCCTATCGAGCGCCGAGTTCGGCCGCGCCTATCTAGCCGAGGGATGGGCCACCGGTTTCATTCGCAATGTCATGGACAACTATCGCATCGTGTTCGTCGGCTACGCGGCCGACGATCCACCCGTGCAATATCTCCTCGAGGCATTAAGCCGGAGCGCCTACTCCAACCCGTCACGCCTCTATGCTTTTCAATCCGGGCGCCCAGACGAAGCAAGAGCCCTCTGGTCGCAAAAGGGCGTTACCGCGATTGCCTACGATCCAACCCACGGACATGCTCCGCTTTGGAACACACTCAGCGCATGGGCGGAACGCGCCAGGAATCCAGCAAGGTGGCAGCGGGGACTTCTGCGGCGAGCCGAGAGAGGTCCCAAAGCGCTCCAACCCCACGAGCGGGGACAAGTCGTTCACCTCGCCATGACCGAGGAGGGCGCTCGGGCCATCGCAAGGTCTGCGCTCCCCGCCTCCTGGCTTTGCAGTTTCGACCCGGCGATGCGCTACGCGCGCCCGGTCCGGGCAAACTTTATGGAAGAGGATTCGCCGTCCATAGATCCGTTCATTGACTACGGCCTTGATTCCGACACGCCCCCCGATCCTGCAAAACGCGGCGAGCTGCATCCTCAGATCGAAATTCCAGCAGATGCAATCAACGTGCTTGGCCGGGCATCGGTCGATCAGCCGGTTGCGGCAGGGCGGCTCCGCGGACCTTCACCGCTGCACACCACTGAACTGTCCCCCAGGCTTCAGTCTATCGCGACGTGGTTTCACAGCATTTGCGATCAACCCGCAGCGATATGGTGGGCCGCAGGACAGAGCGGCCTTCACCCGAGGATGGTGGAGCTCGTCACCTTCGCACTGGGGCAGAAGAAAGTTGCCTTCGAAATACGCCAAGCATGGCACTACCTTTTCGAATGCTGGAAGCTCCCGCGACAGCCTGAATACACGAGCGCAATTGCACTGCAGGCCGCCATCGCCGAGGACGGGTGGACCGGACAGAATCAGCGACGATATGCGGAGGTCTTTAAACCGACGCTGACGGCTACGCGGCCGGTCTGGAGGGGGCACTATCCGGCAAAGGGCGGAAGCTTCAAACTCCGCGACCTTGTCGGCCTCGACGTATCCTATCCGGATCGGCACATCGCTATCGATGTTCCCGACGAACAACTTTCGAACGTGCTTCCCCTTGCGAGGCAGACTCTGGAGCTTGCCGTCGATCTTGAGGGCGAAGCGAGCCCGTACCCCTCCGTGCCAACAACAGTGAGACATCTTCCTCCCGGGAGTTTAGACCCTGAGGCGCTGAAGGATCATCTCGCTCATGCCCATGCTCCCCACACAGAACGAGGCCGAGGCTGGAGCCGCCACGGACGGAGGCCGAAGGCAGACGATCGTGGCGGCACCAGCCTCGGCGCCGACCGAATTATCCGCCCGCCCGCGCAGGCGAACAGTCA
>CAINEA010000237.1 GCA_903847525.1 uncultured Acetobacteraceae bacterium
CATCGCCTGGCGGGCGATAAAGGCGGCGCGGGCCTGATCCACCGATCCGACATGGGCGGCGTTGGCCGCGATCCGTTCGTTCAGGCTCGGCGTCTGCACCGTGCCCGGACAGATGCAGTTGCAGCGCACGCCCTGATTCACGAAGTCCGTGGCGATCGATTTGGTCATGCCGATCACGGCGGCCTTCGTGGTGCCGTAGATGAAGCGCGCCGGCGCGCCCTTGATGCTGCTGGCGGCCGAAGACATGTTGATGATCGAACCGCCCTTGCCTTCCAGCATGCCCGGCAGGAAGGCGCGAATGGTGCGGAACATAGAATGCACGTTCAGCGCGAATGCCAGATCCCACTCGGATTCTGTCGCCTCGAAGATGGTGCCCTGGTGCACGAAGCCGGCGCAGTTGAACAGGATATCGATCCGGCCGGCCGCATCCGCCGCCCGGTCGATCGCGTCGGCGTCCCGCACGTCCAGCTTTCCGGTCTGGATCCGGTCGGACGCGATCTGCCGGACCAGCGCCTCGTTGATATCCGTCGCAATGACCTTGGCGCCATTGGCGGCGAACGCCAGCGCGGTCGCCAGGCCAATGCCCTGGCCCGCCGCGGTCACGAACGCGGTCTTGCCTGCAAGGCGATCTGCCATCGAAGCCTCCCCGTTTTTAAGGCCGAATTGGTTCTTGACGGCTAGTGATTGTTACGCGACTCGCCACGTGTCTCGATGATGTCCAAGTACAGCGTGGCCGGCTCCAGGCAAGCCCCGGTGCCCTGTTGACCCACCATCGACCGATAGATTTCCTCCCACGGCGTCATGTGCTGCAGCTTGGGCGGCGTCCATGCGGCGCGGCGGGATTCCAGTTCCCCCTCCGGCAGCAATACGTCGACCTTGTTCTTATCCAGATCGATGCGGATACGGTCGCCGGTCTGCAACAGTGCCAACCCGCCGCCCACAGCCGCCTCGGGCGACACATTCAGGATCGATGGGCTGCCGGACGTGCCCGACTGCCGCCCGTCGCCCATCGTCGGCAGCGCGTCGATCCCCTTTTTCAGCAATGAGGCCGGCGGCTGCATGTTCACCACCTCCGCGCCACCGGGATAGCCGACCGGGCCGCAATTGCGGATCACCAGCACCGACTGCTCCTCGATGTTCAGCGAAGGATCCTCGATCCGGTGATGATAATCCTCCGGTCCCTCGAACACGATCGCACGGCCCTCGAAGATGTTGGGGCGGTCGGGGTTGGACAGGAAGCGTTTACGGAAGGCTTCGTCGATAACGCTGGTTTTCATGACGGCGGTTTCGAACAAATTGCCGGTCATGACCACGTAGCCGGCATTGGCGCGCAGCGGCGAGTTATAGGCGCGAATGACCTCGCGGTCGGGTGCGGGCGCCGAGGCGAGATCCTCCATCAGCGTCTTGCCGGTCACGGTGCGGGCGCCGCCATTCAGCTTGCCGGCGTCCAGCAGTTCCTTCATCACCGCCGGCACGCCGCCGGCGCGATGGAAGCGCTCACCCAGGAAGCGCCCGGCCGGCTGGCAATCGACCAGAAGAGGGATTTCCGGACCCAGACGCTGCCAATCGTCCAGCGTGTGATCGACGCCCATATGCCGGGCGATCGCCACCATGTGGATCGGGCAGTTGGACGATGCGCCCAGCGCGGCTGCGGCCACCACCGCGTTCTCGAACGCCGCCTTGGTCATGATGTCGGACGGGCGCAAATTCTCCGCGACCATGCCGACGATGCGCTTGCCGGTCTCGAACGCCATCCAGCCGCGCTCGCGGTACGGCGCGGGGATCGCCGCGCAACCGGGCAGCGACATGCCCAAGGCCTCGGCCAGCCCGTTCATCGAGCTCGCGGTGCCCATGGTGTTGCAATGCCCGACCGACGGCGCCGAGGACGACACCATGTCCATGAACTCGTCGTAGCCGATCTTGCCCTCGGCAAACAGCTTGCGGCCTTCCCAGACGATGGTGCCGGAGCCGGACAGCCGCCCCTTCCACCAGCCATCCAGCATCGGCCCGCCGGACAGCACGATGGCCGGGATGTTCACCGTCGCCGCCGCCATCAGGCAGGCCGGCGTGGTCTTGTCGCAGCCGGTGGTCAGCACAACCCCGTCGATCGGGTAGCCGTGCAAAATCTCCACCAGTCCGAGATAAGCGAGGTTGCGGTCCAGCGCCGCGGTCGGCCGCTTGCCGGTTTCCTGGATCGGATGCACGGGGAATTCCAGCGGCACGCCGCCGGCGTCGCGGATGCCGTCGCGGATCCGGCTGGCGAGCTCGATATGGTGGCGATTGCAGGGCGACAGGTCGGACCCGGTCTGGGCGATGCCGATGATCGGCTTGCCGCCGCGCAATTCGTCCGGCGTGATGCCGTAATTCATGTAGCGCTCGAGATAGAGCGCGGTCATCGCGGGATCGGCGGGATCGTCGAACCAGCGGCGCGAACGCAGGCGCCTGCTGGAACCCGAACTTTCGGAGCCAGACGGGCTGGAGTGTTGATCCGCCATAATGAAATCCCCCGCGTTTCTTGCTCGACTGGCAGTGTACGGCACAACGCACAAAGCGGCGCAGCGTGGGCGGTCGGCGGGCGAGGTGTCAACGGGATCCACCCGTTCGTGTTGAAAGGGGCCTGGCATGCCACAGATGCCTTGACGGGTACTGTCATCGTCGCTACATCTGAATTGTAAATGCGAATGGCTCGCAATTGAAGTTCGGTATTCTGCCGGGGTGCGCCACCGTCGTTTTGAAGGATTAAGAAAGATCATGCTGGCCGCCCTGGTGATCGTGTTTCGAGAGGCGATGGAAGCCGGGCTGATCGTCGGCATCGTCATGGCCGCAACGCGCGATGTGCCGGGGCGTACCCCGATGGTGGCGCTGGGCGTGGTCGCGGGTGTGGCCGGCGCCTGCATCGTGGCCGCCTTCGCCGGCGAGATCGGCGCGCTGTTCGATGGCGTCGGGCAAGAGGTGTTTCAGGCCACGGTGCTCACCCTGGCGGTTTTGATGCTCGGCTGGCACACGATCTGGATGTCCGCGCAAGGCCGCAAGACTGCGCAGGAGATGCGGGCGCTCGGCGCGTCGGTGCGTGACGGATCGCGCAGCCTGGTTGCGTTATCGGTTGTGATCGGCGTCGCGGTGCTGCGCGAGGGTGCGGAGATTGTCCTGTTCCTGTACGGCATCACGGCCGGCGGCGACGCCTCTGCCGGATCCATGGCGATCGGCGGTGCGCTCGGTGTCGTTGGCGGCGCGGCTCTGGCCTGGCTGATGTATCGTGGTCTGCTGACCATTCCCGCCCATCGCCTGTTCTCGGTCACCTCGGCGCTGATCATGCTGGTGGCGGCGGGCCTCGCCAGCCAGGCTATCGGCATGTTCCAGCGAGCCGGTTATGTCGCGGTGCTCGATCAGCCGCTCTGGGATACCAGCCGGCTGCTCTCCGAGAGCTCATTGCTCGGCAAGGTGCTACACACCCTGGTCGGCTACACCGATCGGCCGGACGGGCTGCAACTGATCACCTATGGCCTGACGCTGGCACTGATCTATTTCCTGTCGCGTCCGCCCGCTCCCGCGCAGCAGCGCAGCCGCACGGCTTGAAGCGCGTCATTTGAAGCGGGTTCTGCTTGTCACCGGTGCCGCGAGCGGTGTCGGCGCGGCGATCTGCCGGCGGCTGGCTGCGCCGGACATATCGATCCTGCTGCACACGCGGCAGAACCGCGCGGGGGCCGAGGCTGTAGCCGCAACCGTTCGTGCGGCCGGGGCCGAGGCAGAACTGGCATTGGGCGACCTTGCCGATCCAGGAACGGCCGCGGATCTGGTGGCGCATACGGTGGGCCGTTTCGGCCGGCTGGACGTGCTGATCGCCAATGCCGGCTTTGCTGACCGGACCCGGTTCTCCGAACTGACCGACGCCGCGATGGCCCGGTCGGTTGAAGCGATCCAGGGCGGTTTTTTTCGGCTGGCTCGGGCGGCGATCCCGCATCTGGTGGCCGCGGGCGACGCGCGGGTGGTCGCGGTCAGCAGCTTCGTCGCCCATGCCTTCCGCACGGACATTTCGACGTTCCCAGCCTCGGCGGCCGCCAAGGCGGCGGTGGAGGCGCTCGTGCGTGCCCTGGCAATCGAACTGGCCCCCTCCGAAGTAACGGTGAACGCGGTGGTACCCGGTTTCATCCGCAAGGATGCCGGTGCGCACGTCGCGATCGATCCGGCGGTGCTGGCGGCGCAGGTGGCGAAAATCCCGATGGGCCGGATCGGCTTGCCGCAGGACGTGGCCGAGGCCGTCGCGTTCCTGGCCTCTCCCGCCGCTGGCTACATCACCGGGCAGGCGCTGCACGTGGATGGCGGCCTGGTAATCTGATGGGTCCGCCAGGCGCGGCGCGATCCTCCTACTTGCGCGGAGCCAATCCCGAGGCGGACGGCGTGAAGCCGCCATCGTCATTCTCCTGCCGGCCGCGCTGGCGGCGGCCGATGGCAAGCTCGGTGACGATGCCGTGCAGGGTGCGCAACTCCTGTTCCGTCACCTCGCCACGCTGGAACAGATGGCGGATGTTGCGCACCATGCCCGGACGCTTCGGCTGGTTGCGCAGGAAACCGCAGGCGTCCAGCTGGTCCACCAGGTGGGCCAGGAAATTTTCCAGCCGCTCCTTGTTGGCGACGCGGCTTTCGTTGGTCATCAGCTCGCGTGGCGGCGTGGGATCGTCGGCGGTCCACCATTCATAGGCCATGACCATCACGGCCTGCGCCAGGTTCAGCGACATGAAGGCGGGGTTCAGCGGGTATCGCACCAGCGCGTCGGCGCAGGCCATGTCGTCGTTGTCCAGGCCCGCCCGCTCGGGGCCGAACAGAATACCCACCTTCAGGGTTTGCCCCCCTTGCGAGCGCGAGCAGATCTCCCGCATTTCCGCCGCGGCACCTCGTGCGGTCAACACGGGCTTCACGATATGGCGTGGCCGCGGGCAGGTCGCGAAGACGTGGTGCAGATCGGCCACCGCGTCGGCCACGGTCTCGTGCACGCTGACCGCATCCAGGATGCGATCCGCGCCCGAGGCCATGCGCCAGGCGCGTTCCTGCGGCCAGCCGTCGCGCGGGGCGACCAGTCGCAGATGGAACAATCCGCCATTGGCCATGGAACGCGCGACCGCGCCGATATTGTCCGCGAGCTGCGGGCGCACCAGCACGACCACCGGCGAGTTGCCGATCGGCGCCAGGTCGGCGCCGCCATCCCGGCCGGTCAAGATCTGTGGTCGCTCATTTGGGGTGCTTCGCCAACCAGCGGCGCATCTGGGCGATCTCTTTCTCTTGCGCGGCGATGACGCCCTGCGCCAGCCGGCGGATTTCGGGATCCTTGCCGTATTGCAGCTCGATCTTCGCCATGTCGATGGCGCCCTGGTGGTGCGGGATCATGCCGACCACGAAATCCCGATCGGCGTTGCCGGAATAGGGGATGTCCATGTCGTGATGCATCTTCGTCATCGCGGCGCGGTAGCCGGCGGTCGACGGGGCATCCCCGGCGGGGGGAGGTTGCGTCGCCGGCATATTCATTCCGGGCATATTCATCCCCGGCATGGATTGTTGCGCGACAGCAGGGCCGGCCATAAGCACGGACGCGAGAACCACGGATCGGAACAATGTCATTTTCGTTTCCTTCTAGCTGGCTCGGCGCCATGTGGTGCCCTGGGGGCCATCCTCCAGGACAATGCCTCTTGCCGTGAGGTCGGCACGGATCTTGTCGGCAAGAGCGAAGTCACGGGCCTTGCGGGCCGCCAGCCGCGCCTCGATCGCGGCCTCGATCTCCGCGCCGTCGTCGCCGCCGCGGAACCAGGCGGCCGGCTCGGCCTGCAGGAACCCCAGAACCTCACCCGCCGCGCGCAATCCGCCAGCGGCGTTGGCATCTCCGGCCAAGGCGGCATCGGCCAGGGCATGCAGATGCGACAGCGCCAGTGGCGTGTTCAGGTCGTCGCAGAGCGCGTCGAAAACGGGGGCCGGCAACGTGCCGGACGCGATCCCGGGATGGCGCTCCAGCGCGCGGTAGAACCGGTCGAGCTCGGTTTTCGCCGAGGCCAGCGCCGTATCGGTGAAATCCAGCGCACCGCGGTAATGCGCGCGCAGCAGCAACAGCCGCACGGCCTCGCCTGGCGCCTTCGCCAGCACGTCGCGCACGGTGAAGAAATTGCCCAGGCTCTTGGACATCTTCTCGCCGTTCACCAGCAGCATGCCGTTATGCATCCAGACGCGGGCAAACTCGCTGCCGGGGAAGGCGCAGCAGCTTTGCGCCAGTTCGTTCTCGTGATGCGGAAAGATCAGATCCTGCCCGCCGCCGTGGATGTCGAAGCTTTCGCCCAGATAGCGCCAGGACATCGCGCTGCATTCGATATGCCAGCCCGGCCGGCCCCGGCCCCACGGGCTGTCCCAGCCCGGCTGGTCCGGCGTGGACGGCTTCCAAAGCACGAAATCTCCGGCGTCCTGCTTGTAGGGCGCGACATCGACGCGTGCGCCGGCGAGCAGTTCCTCGGGAGTATGGCCGGACAGCTTGCCGTAATCGGGATCACTGGCGACAGAGAACAGCACATGGTCCGCGGCCGGATAGGCGTGTCCGCCGGCGATCAGCCGCTCGATCAACAGGATCATCTCACCGATATGCTCCGTCGCGCGTGGCTCGACGTCCGGTGGCAACGCGCCGAGGATGGCCATGTCGGTATGGAATTCCGCCGTCGTTATGGCGGTGATGGCGGCGATGGTCTGCCCGGAAGCGGCTGCCCGCGCGTTGATCCTGTCGTCTATGTCGGTGATGTTGCGCACATAGGTCACGCGCGGGAACAATCGCCGCAGCAGCCTCGCCAACACGTCGAACACCACCACCGGGCGGGCGTTACCGACATGGGCAAGGTCATAGACGGTCGGTCCGCACACGTACATCCGCACATGCGCGGGATCGAGCGGCACGAAGCGCTCTTTCCGATGAGTGAGACTGTTGGTCAGGAACAGGTTTGGCATGAGGGGGTTGTTGTCCCAGGTGCCCGATCTGGTCAAGCGCGGGATTTCCCGCGTGTGACCGATCTTGTAGGTTCCGGCGGAGTTCAGGAGGAACGGAACCATGCGCAACACGACAATCGAGATACGCCCGATCGCAGGGGCACTCGGGGCGGAACTGCACGGCGTGAACCTCGCCGAGGATCTGACGGCCGAAACGGTCGCGGAAATCCGCCAGGCGCTGCTCGATCACCTCGTGATCTTCTTTCGCGACCAGGACCTGCCGCCGGACCGTTTTTCCGCTTTTGCCAAGCGCGTCGGCACGCCGGTCGAATACCCGTTCGTCAAGGGGATCGAGGGATTTCCGGAGATCATCGCGGTGGCGAAGATGGAGCATGAAAAGGTCAATTTTGGCGGCATCTGGCATTCCGACACAACCTATCTGCAGCAGCCCCCCATGGGCTCGATGTTGGTCGCGCGCGAGGTTCCGCTCTATGGCGGGGACACGTTGTTCGCCAACCAGTACCTGGCGTACGAAACCCTCTCACCCGGCATGAAGCGCTTTCTCGATGGCGCCACCGGTGTCTCCACCTCCGCCAAGGCCGATGTCAGCCGCACGCGGGAAGACCGGATCAAATCCGACGGCACCGAAGCGGCGCGCCAGCCCTTATCGGCCGAGCACCCAGCGGTGCGTACCCATCCGGAAACCGGCAAGCGGGCGCTGTATGTGAACATCGCCCATACCGCCCGCTTCGCCGACATGACCGAGGAAGAGAGCGCGCCGATCCTGAACTATCTGTTCCAGCACCAGACCCGCCCTGAATTCACCTGCCGCTTCCGCTGGCAGCCGGGCTCGGTCGCGTTCTGGGACAATCGTTGCGCCCAGCACAATCCGATTAACGACTATCACGGCTACCGCCGGATCATGCACCGCATCACCCTGGCGGGCGACACGCCGCGTTGAGCAACCGCGAGCAGAAGCCACGTTAAGCGATTGCGAACGCGAGCCGTGTTGAGCGGCTAATTCAGGAACGCTGCGCCGCGGAACCAGAACAGCAGCAGCACAACCTGCAGCGCCGCCATCCCGGCCAGGATGGCGGCGCGCAGCTTTGGCGGACGGACCAGGGCCAGAAGATCCGCGACCGCCAACAGGAAGGCCGGGTTCGCGGCGACATAGCGCGGCGTGCTGAACAGCGACCCCGACGCCAGGTTCATCCCCACGGTCATGCCGCACAGCCAGGCCTCGGCAAAACGCCGCCGAACCGCCAACCAGGCCGCGGCGGCCAGGCCCAGCACGGCCCAGCCCAGCAGATAGAGCGGGCCGAGGCGCGGGTGGGCGAGATCGAGACCCGATAGGGCATCGGCCAGCACGGCCAGCGGGTTTCGCCCGGTCCGCTGCCAGCCGCTCTGGATATGCTGAAACGCGAGGGGATCGCCGGCGCGAAAATACAGAAACACCATGAACGCCAGCAGCCCCAGAGGAGCGATCGCGGCCGGGACCATCCGGCGCAGCGCCGCCGGCAGCGAGCCGGCCGAGCGTGCCTGCCAAAGCCGGTCCAGGCCGATCCAGGCGGCGAGCAGTATCCCCGTCGGTCGTGTCGCGGTCAGGAACGCGGTGACCACGCCCGCAGCCAGCCCCCGGCCTTCGGCAAGCATCAACAGCGCGCCGATCGCCAGGGCGCCATACAGCGATTCGGTATAGACGGCATAAAAGTAGAAGCTGAACGGCCAGGCGCACAGCAACGGCAGCCACGGCCAAAGCGAGTGCTCCTGGCGGGAGACCTGTCGATACCGCGCGCCCAGCACGGCGAAGACAAGAAAGCAGGCCGTGGAGACCATCACGCCGGCAATCTTCGGATCGTCGCCGGTCAGTGCGCCAAGACCGAACACCAGCAGGGGGTAGAGCGGGAAAAAGGCCCAGTTCGCCTGCATCCATCCGTCCACCAGATGCGGCGCGGTATCGTAGCCCTGCCGCACGATCGACAGGTACCAGCCGCAATCCCATTGGCAAATCGCCTGTCCCAAGGCGAACTGCGCCAAAGCCGCATAGACAAGCAGCTTTGTGCTGGTGAGGCCGATGGCCACGATGGAATCGCGCCAGTAATGCGTCGGTTGCACCCTAGTTCGGTCCTGGCGTACCGGGGGCGAGGCATCCGATCAGTGCGGTTGCCAAATCCAGCCAGGCGGCATCCGCCCCGGCGCCGGAGGCAGGGGGAGGCGGTTTCGTTCCGTTCAGATCTCGCAGCGCGGCGGCCAGGCTGGCGGTATCTGGGTCGCACAGCACCGCCAGAGGCTCGTCCGCGAGCTGTTCCATCAGGCCGCCGACGCGGGTGGCCACGACCCAGCGGCCCGCAGCGAGGGCAACCGCGGCCGCGCCACTCTGGCTGGCTTCGCGATAGGGCAGCACCAGTATGTCGGCCCAGCCGATCACGCCGGCGACCGCTTCCTCCGCCACCCAGCGGTTTTCCACGGTCACGCAGGGTTGGCCGCGCAAAGCCGCCAGTGCGTCGCTTTCCGGCCCGCTGCCGACAATGCGGACCTCCATCGGCCGACCGCCTGTCAGGGGCAGCGCTTCGGACAGCAGGTCCAGCCCCTTGTAGGCAAGCAGCCTGCCGAAGAACAACAGCCGGGTTGGGCCCTCATGGGCGAACGGTGGCGGTGGCGGGGCACCGACGGACATCGGCGGATGGCGGAACGCGAATACCGGCTTTCCGGGAGCCGCCAAGCTCTGCGCGCGCAACCGCTCGGCGACATGTGTGCTGAGTGCCACCAGCGCATCCGCCCGCCGGGCAAGCCGACGCTGCAGCCACATCAGCAGCGGCGCCCGCTCGCCCGGATGGGAGTCGGCGTCATGCACAATCACCAGCAGCTTTGTGCCCGTCCAGGCCAGCGCCGCCACCATCAGCAGGTCGAGCGGCCCCGGCATGGCGCAGATCGCGGCATCCGGGCGAAGCCGACGCAGATGCCGGATCAACGAAACGATCATGACCGGCGCGAGCAACAGCCGGCCCAGAAGCCCCATTGCGCCGTTATAGGTCGCGACCGGCAGATCGCAGACCGGCGCCTCGGCCCCGCCAAGGATTTCCGCTCCCGTCGACAACGATAGGAACGCGGTCGTGCCCGGCACAAGCCGCAACGCGCGGGCCAACTCGACGGCGATCCGTGGTCCGGCGCCGCGCCGGCCCCATTGCCAGACCAGAACGCGGGTCATGGCCGATCCATCAGGGGCGCACGCCGATCTCGGCCAGCGCCGCCGCCATCGGCTCCACGCCCAGGCTGCGCAGCGCCTTTGCCCGGCCGCGCTCCCCGAGTGCTGCCCGCAACGCCGGGTCATCGGCCAGTCGCCGCAGCGCCTGTACCGCCTGCGTAGGGTCCGGGTCGGCCCAGACCGCGCCTTTCACCTGGTAGATGCCGCGCGGATCCACCGCCGGAATCATTTTCGCATCGATCAGCATGGCGCTGTCGCGATCCATGAAATCCATGTTGCCCGACCAGGCGGTGGCGATCACCGGCCGGCCGAGCAGCATCGCCTCGGCCGGCACCAGGCCGAAGCCTTCACTGCGATGCAGGGACAGCACGATATCCGCCGCCGCGGTCAGGGCATGATTGTCCGCGGTGCACAGGCCCTCGGTCAGAATCCGGATATTCGTCGCACCTGAAACGGCGTCCTGGAGCAGCCGGAAATCGTCCGGGAAATGGCCGGGATTGCCGATCTTCAGCACCAGCAGCCGGTCGGCCCGGCCTGCGAACGCATCGCGGAAGGCCGCGATGGCGCCGAGCGGGTTCTTGCGCACCAGCGAGGAGGCCAGGTTGAAAGAAACCAGCACCACTACGGCATCGTCTGGCAGGCCGAACGCGGCGCGGTCGAGCCGGGACGGAACCGGCGGCGCCACCGCCAGCGGATGCACCACCGCGCGCACCCGGCCCGGCAGCAACGGTTCCAACGCAGCCGCGGTGAAACGCGATGGTCCCCAGAGACCGTGAACAAAGGCAACGCCCTCGCGCCAGTCCGGCGGCACGATCGGCAATTCCCACGCCCATTGGCCAATCACCCGCCGCCCACGCAACAGCCGCCGTGGCAGGCGTGACAGAACCAACGGCAGCAGCGGTGGATTGATATGCACCAGCAATGGTACGCCGGGGGGTGGAAGCGTCACGGCGGATCCGCCCCCGCCTCCGGGCAGAAAGCCACCGATATCCAGCGCGTAGCCGGGCACCCCGATCCGCTCCAGTGCGGCCAGGGACAGCCGGGCGGCTTCGCCGAGACCAGAGGTTCTGGACAGTTCGCCCACCACCGCGAGCCCGCGGGCGGCGGGCGGCGGATCGGCGTCCGGCTTCGGCGCCAGCGCAGCGGTCAGTCGGGTCACCAGCCGCCGGCGCCGGTCCGCCGGCAGCCGCCGCCACAGGCGGTGCAGAGGGTGCAGACGAAACGGCGGCTCGGTCATGGGATGAAACGATGCGAGGCGGACGGCAAGACGTGCCTACCCGTTCAGATGGCAGGCACTGCGATGCCCGGGCGCGATCTCGCGCAGCGCCGGCACCTCGATGGAACAGCGCGCCATCGCATGCGGGCAGCGCGGATGGAAATGACAGCCGCTTGGCGGATCGAGCGGGCTGGGTATTTCTCCCTTCACACCGGCGAATTGCTTCTTCCGGGTCTCGATCCGCGGCACTTCGGCCAGCAGCGCCTGGGTATAGGGATGGTTGGCACGGGCGAAGATCTCCTCGGCCGGCGCCTGTTCCACGATGCGGCCGAGATACATGATGAACACCCGGTCCGACAGATGCTCGACCACGCCGAGATCGTGGCTGATGAAAAGATAGGTCAGATCCAGCTCGGCGCGCAGATCCATGAACAGGTTCAGGATCTGCGCCTGGATTGACACGTCCAGCGCCGCCACCGCTTCATCGCAGACCAGGAATTCCGGCTGCACCGCCAGCGCGCGGGCGATGCCGATGCGCTGGCGCTGGCCGCCGGAGAACTGGTGCGGATAGCGCCGCTTGTAGGCTGGATCGAGGCCAGCGCGGCGCAACTGCGCATCCACGTAGCTGTCGAACTCGCCGCGCGGGATCATGCCGTGCACCCGCGGCGCCTCGCCGACGATCTCCGCCACGCGCAGCCGAGGATTGAGGCTGGCATAGGGGTTCTGGAAGATCATCTGGATCTTCAACTGCGCCACACGGGCTTCCTGGGTGGAATGCGTGGTGATGTCGCGGCCTTGCCAGAGTACCTGTCCCTCGGACGGCTGGATGATGCCGGCAACCATGCGCCCAAGGGTGGACTTGCCGCAGCCGGACTCGCCGACAAGCCCGACCACCTCGCCCTTTCGGATGGTCATGTCGACATTGTCGACGGCGCGCACGGTCAGGTCCTTGGGCGACTTGCCGAATGCCGCCGAGGCGCGTCGCGCCAGGCGGGCGGCGATGTCGAAATTCTTGCCGAACCGCTTGGAGACGCCCTTCAGTTCGATCGCGGGAGTTCCGGGTGTAGTAGTCATGCCGTCACCTCCAGCAACGGATGAAAGCAGCGCAACGCGTGCCCCGGCACGGGTTCGGTGATGCCCGGATCGCTTTGGCACGCCGCATCGGCCCGCGCGCAGCGTGTGCGGAAGGCGCAGCCCTGCGGCAGGTCGAGCAAAGACGGTGTCATGCCCGGGATCTGGCGCAGCCTTGATCCACGCTTGTTGCGGCTGGGAACGCTGCCGATCAGGCCCTGGGTATAGGGATGAAGCGGCCGGTCGAGCACCGTGCCGACATCGCCGGTCTCCACGATCTTGCCCGCATACATCACCGCGATCTCATCGGCCAAACCGGCGACGACGGACAGATCGTGGGTGATCCAGATCAGCGCGGTTCCATAGGTGGCGGCAAGTTTCTGCACCTCGGCCAGGATCTGTGCCTGGATGGTCACGTCCAGCGCCGTGGTCGGTTCATCGGCAACGATCAGGTCCGGCCGGTGCAGCAACGCGATCGCGATGGCGACGCGCTGGCGCATACCGCCGGAAAATTGGTGCGGATAGGCTTCCAGCCGTTCATCCGGGCTGGGGATGCCGACCATACCGAGCGCGTCGCGCGACCGGGTGCGCGCCTCGGCCCGGCTGACCTTCGCGTGCGCCTGCACGGTCTCGATCATCTGCGTGTCGATGCGCAGGACCGGGTTCAGCGTCATCATCGGGTCCTGGAAGATCATCGCGATGCGGTTGCCGCGCAGGTCGCGCATTTCCCGCTCGGTTAGTTTCGCGAGGTCCGCGCCCTGGTAGAAGATCGAGCCGCCGGCGATCCGGCCGGGCGGGTCGATCAGCCCGATGATGGAAAATCCCGTTACCGTCTTGCCCGACCCAGACTCGCCGACCAGCCCCAGAACGCGCCCGCGCCACACCGTGAAGGACACGTCGTCCACCGCCCGGACGATTCCGGCACGGGTGAAGAAATGCGTGCGCAAATTGCGCACATCCAAGGTGACATCGCTCATTTGCGGAGCCTGGGATTGAGCACGTCGCGCAACTGGTCACCCACCAGGTTGATGGCAACGATCGTTACCAGCAGTGCGATGCCGGGATAGAAACTGATCCAGTATTTGCCCGACAGCATGTACTGGTAGCCGTTGGCGATCAGTAGTCCGAGCGAGGGCTCGGTGATCGGCACGCCCAGCCCGAGGAACGACAGCGTGGCCTCCAGCGTGATCGCGGTGGCGATCTGGATGGTGCCGATGACGATCAGCGGCGGCAGGCAATTCGGCAGCAAATGCAGGAAGATCAGCCGCCATTGCGGCAAGGCGAGGCACTCGGCAGCCTCGATATATTCCCGCCCGCGTTCCACCAGCGCGGCGGCGCGCGCGGTGCGGGCGTAGCGGGCCCATTCCACGATCACCAGGGCCAGCATCACGTTCAGCACGCCTTTGCCGAGAAAGGCCAGGATCATCAGGGCCACAAGGATCGCCGGAAACGACAATTGCAGGTCGACCAGCCGCATGATGGCGGTTTCGGTCTTGCCGCCGATATAGGCGGCGAACAGCCCCAGCGACGATCCGATGATCCCCGCGATTACCGCCGACCCGATGCCGACGCCCAGGCTGATGCGCAGCCCATACAGAATGCCCGACAGCATATCCCGGCCCTGGTCGTCCGAACCCAGCCAGAAGGTGAAACCATCGGCCGATTTCGACCCCGGCGGCAGCCGGCCGTCCATGATGTCGAGCTGCGACAGGTCATAGGGGTTCTGCGGCGCGATCCAGGATGCGAACAGGGC
>CAINEA010000238.1 GCA_903847525.1 uncultured Acetobacteraceae bacterium
AGCATCTTGTCGCCGCGCACTTCCGGCTTGCGGTTCAGGCCGAGCATGCGCGGCAGGCTGGGGCCATAGATGTCGGCATCCAGCAGGCCGACCTTCAGCCCCTGGCGAGCCAACGAGACCGCGAGGTTCACCGCCACTGTGGATTTGCCCACACCGCCCTTGCCGGAGGCCACGGCAACGATCGCGCCGATATCGGGCAGCAGCAGCGGCGGGCGCGCCTGTGCCTGGGCTGGGCCGTGCGCATGGCCGTGGCCGCCGGCGGCACCGCCCGGCGCCGGTGGCGGCGGTGCGGCCGGTGCCTTGTGCGCGGTCAGCACCGCGGTCGCATTGGTTACGCCGGGCTGGCGGGCCAGCACCGCTTCCACCGCCATGCGCACCGGCTCCATCGCTGCGGCGTGGGCCCGGTCGGTCAGCAGCGCGACGTGCACCAGCGAGCCGCGCACCTCGATGCCCTCGATCAGCCCGGCGGAAACGATATCGCGCCCGGACGCGGGGTCGGTGACGGCACGTAAAGCCTCTCGCAGGGCTTCCGGGGAGGGGTTTCGGATGCTCATGCGCTTGCAAACCTTCTGCTGACGGTCAATATGCAGCCCACCGACGGATCCTGCGAACGGATCCAGACGGAGCACGACGCTCGGGCGCCGCCTGCATATGGCGCACAGCGACCGATCCGCCAATGTCTGACGCCGAGCTGGTGTAAGATCGGGGGCCAGACACAAGCCGGCTGCCGCTACGCGACGCCGACATCGAACAGGAGTTCCCTACCCCTATGCCTTGGAACAACGGCGGCCCTGGTTCCGGTCCCTCCAACCCCTGGGGCTCCCCTGGCGGTTTGCCAAAGGACGGCGGCGGCAAAGGCGGGCAGAAGCCCGACGGCCAAAAGCCCGGCAGTCCCTGGGGTCCAGGCGGAGGCGACGGCGGCCGCGGTCCAGGCGGTCCCGTGCCGGACCTCGATGAGGTCATCGCCCGCGCTCAGGCCTTTATCCGCGGCCTGACCTCCGGCGGCGGCTCAGGCGGTGGGTCTGGCGGCGGTTCCGGCAAAGGATCCTGGTCCGGCGGTCCGATGGCGTTTCTGACCGGCGGGCGCGGGCTATCCTTGCTCGGCATCGCGGTGGCTGGGCTTTGGCTCGCCTCGGGCCTCTATCGCGTGCAGCCGGACGAGCAGGGCGTGGTACTGCGCTTCGGCGCCTATAACCGCACCGACCTGCCGGGCCTGAACTATCACTTGCCCTGGCCGGTAGAGAGCGTACAACGCCCGGCCGTCACCCGAATCAACCGGACCGAGATCGGCTACCGGACGACTTCCGGTGACAACCGGATGGATACCGGGCGCGATACCACCGGACGGGACGTGCTGGCGGAAAGCCTGATGCTGACCGGCGACGAGAACATCATCGACATCGATTTCGCCGTCTTTTGGCGCATCCGAGACGCCTCGGCGTTCCTGTTCAACACCCGCAACCCGCAGGCAACAGTGCGAGCCGTCGCCGAGAGCACCATGCGCGAGGTGATCGGCCGTACGCCGATCCAGCCGGCGCTGACCGAACTGCGCGCCAGCATAGAAACCGACGTGCTGCGGGAAACCCAGGCAATTCTGGACCAATATGGCGCGGGGGTAGAGATCACCCAGGTTCAGCTGCAGAAGGTCGATCCGCCGGCCGCCGTGGTGGAAAGCTTCCGCGACGTACAGCGCGCCAATACCGATGCCGAGCGCATGCGCAACGAGGCCCAGGCCTATCAGAACGATATCGTGCCGCGTGCCCGCGGTGAGGCGGCACGCATCACCGCCGAGGCGGAAGGCGCGCGGCAGGCCTCGATCGCCGAGGCGACCGGTCAGACCCAGCGCTTCCTGTCGGTGCTGTCGGCCTACAAGCAGGCGCGCGAGGTAACGATGCAGCGCATGTATCTGGAGACCATGCAGGAAATCCTGGGCCGCTCGCCCACGCTCGTGATCGATGAGAAGTTTAAGGGCCTGATGCCGCTGTTGCCGATGGCGGACCGGGCGGGCGCAATCCCAGGGACGCAGCCGGGTCCTGCCCCGGCTGGGGCCGGTGTGGCCTCGGCGCCGCCGCCACTGATGGCGCCCCCCACAAGAAGTCCGATCGTGCGAGGAACGCCGCAATGAGCCGCCTGATGACGTTTGCAGCTGCGGCCCTGTTCGTTCTTGTCGTGGTGGTGGCCTCTTCGCTGTTCACCGTGCAGCAGACCGAGCAGGTGTTGATCACCCAGTTCGGTAGGCCGGTGCGGGTTATCACCCAAGCCGGGCTACACGCCAAGATCCCGTTCGTGCAGACCGTGATCAGCTTCGACCGCCGCCTGCTGAATCAGGAAGTGGCGAGCGAGGAGGTGATCCTGGGCGACCAGCGCCGCCTGATCGTGGACAGCTTCACGATGTTCCGCATCGTCGACCCGCTACGCTATTATCAGGCGGTCGGCCCGGCCGAGGACGGCATCCGCGGGCGGCTGAACTCCATCGTGTCCTCCAGCTTGCGGCGCGTGCTCGGCAACCATTCGTTACTGGACGTGCTGAGCGCCGATCGCGCGCGGATCATGGCCGCGATCCGTGGGCAGGTGAACACGGAGATGACCGGCTTCGGCGTCGCGATCGAGGATGTCCGCATCCGCCGCGCCGATCTGCCCGAGGAGAATACCCAGGCGATCCTGAGCCGCATGCAATCCGAGCGCGAACGTGTCGCCAAGCAGTTGCGCGCCGAGGGAGCGGAAGGCTCCCAGCGCATCCGTGCCGACGCGGATCGCGATCGGACGGTACTGCTGGCGGAGGCACGAGCCACCGCCGACAAGCTGCGCGGCCAGGGCGAGGCAGATGCCAGCCGCCTGTATGCCAAGGCCT
>CAINEA010000239.1 GCA_903847525.1 uncultured Acetobacteraceae bacterium
CGGCGTTGTGCAGCGCAGCGACCCGGAACGTCCGCGCTTCGATGGCAATGCAAGGCTGCAGGCTCCGCGCTTGCGGGAGGTACTGCAATGGCTCGACGGCGCCGGTCTGCGGCTGCTGCCCAATCTGCCCGACGGCGTGCTGGCGAGTGCTGATTTTCGCGCGCATGCCGTTGCCGAACCCGGCTTGCTGGCACTGGACCGGATCGACGGACGGGTGGACGGCGCGGCGGTGAACGGCGAATTGCGGCTATGGCCCCGATCGAGGGCCGGCACCGGCGGGAACGCGCCGGCTGGCGGTGCTTCCGGCGGTAGTCCGGCGATCGTCGCCTCGTTGGAATTGGCGCGATTGGACCTGGATCCCTGGCTGGCGGCTCTACCGGCGCGCACAGGTGAGCCGGGTCGGGGCTTTGACGTCGATCTGCGCCTGCGTGCCCCGGTGGCGCGATTGCGCGGGGAGGAGATCCGGGCCCTGTCGCTGGACGCCGCGGTGCAGGCGGCCGTTCAGGGGCCGTCGGTAACTGCCGCGACATCTTCGCCACCGCCGGCAAAATCGGCGCAAGGCCCGGCGTTGCCCGGTATCGCACCTGCGTCGGCGCCCCCGCCCCCGCCGACGCCGGTTGTCGTGCCTGCGGGGGAACTGGGACGCGTTACCTTGCGCCAGTTGGATGCGACCGTGCGGGGGGTGCACCTGGTTGCGTCCGGCATGGTTGCAGAAGGTGGGCGGCTGACCGAGGGGAAGCTGCAGGCGATCACCGATGATGCCTCTGCCCTGGCGGATCTGGTGCCACGGGCCTGGCGACCCGCGGAGGCGTTCTGGCGCGGGCCGGCGGTGCTGAACGCCCAGTTGGCCGGACCGGCGGAGGCCCTGGGCCTGAAATTGGCACTGGATATGGCCGATGCGCGGCTGGAGGCGCAGCCGGTCGTGGACCTTCGCAGCGGCAAATGGTCGGGACCGGTGACGCTGCGCCATCCAGGCGCACCCCGGCTGCTGGCGCTGTTCGGCCTGTCGGGATCGGAAGCCTGGCTGGGCGAGGGATCCTTCTCGATGATCGCGCAGCTTTCGGGAGGATCGCCTTCGGAGGGCCAGCCTTCCGGTGTTCAGCCTTCCGGTGCTCAGCCCTCGGGAACGCCGGTTCCGGTTTTTCAGGCGCTGGCTGCCTCCTTGACACGTTTTCTCGCTGGCCGGGTCGGGGCCGAATTGTTAGACCTTTCGGCCGGACAATTGCGGCTGAACGCCTCGCTGGCGTTGGATATGGCGGGGGAGACGCCGTCGGTCGACGGGCGGATTCAGGCGGAAACGTTGATGTTACCGGATCCGGCGTGGCGGGAGGCCAAGCCGATGCCTTTGGCGCTGCTGCGAGGTTGGCGGGCCAACGTGCCGGTTACCGCGCACCAGGTGCTGGTCGCACGCGAACCGTTAATGACGCAGGCTTCCGGCACTTTGGGGCTGGCAGATGGCGTGCTGCGGATCCAGCCATTTGCCGCTTCGTTGAACGGCGGTGCGTTGAGCGGCACGCTGACCGTGAACGCCGCCATCGAGCCGCCGACCCTGTCGCTGACCGCAATGCTGGCGGATGCGACCGCGGGGAATGCCGCCGCCGCCCAGGATCCGGGCGGCCGGCCGTTCGATCTGCTCGCAGGGCAGGTGAATGCGACGGCGGAATTGGATGCGACCGGGTACAGTCTGGCGACGATGTTGGCGACGTTGTCGGGCCCGGTGAAACTGGATGTTACCCAGGGCGTTTTGAGTGGGTTCGACCTGTTTCGCGTGACCCGCGCGGTGGCGTCAGCGGACCCGCGCACACGCCAGGCGGCCGAGACGGCCTTGCGTGCGGCGACGTTGGACGGGGTGACCAGCTTCGACCGGCTGGCGATCCACGCCGAGGCACAGGGCGGCACGCTCGTGCTGCGGGAGGGATCGTTGGCGGGTACCGCCGGCACAGCCGAGATCTCGGGCTCGGCCGGCTTGGGCAACCGCCAGCTGGATTTGCGCGTGGTGATGCACCCCGCGGTCGAAGCGCCGCCGGAAATCGCCTTCCGGCTGACGGGGCCCTGGGAAAAGCTGCGCCGGACCATGGAACTGGCCGGCTTTCTGCGCTGGCTGGGGGACCGCAAGCCGACGCCCTGAGTTTCGGATTTCCTGAGAGCTTCAGGATGACGAAGACGCAAAAGCCGCCGGGATGGACATCCCGACGGCCGCGACTCTGTTCGGACGATACTGGCGGATCAGGCGGTGGCGCGTCGCCGCACCAGACCCAATACCGCCAGTGCGGACAACAGAATGGCGACCGAGCCGGGTTCCGGCAGGATTGCGGGGTCGACCAGACGGTAGGCGACCGCGATCGGGTTCGGGGTAGAGCTATTGCCGATGTTGTTTCCGGCATAGCCAAGCGCGTCGAGGGCCGCGAGATCGGCCGCGGTGAGGTTCATACCCTTTTGGCCCAACCGGATGAACGCGTCCTGCACGTCATCGGCGAAGGCATATTTCGCATCGTTGGCGTTGTTGGTCACGGTAGGCGTCAACCAGTCCGCACGGTCACCGCCATAGATAGAGTTGTTGAAATAGGCGATCGGGGTTTTGCCGCCATCGAGCGAGAAATAGGACAGGGCGGAGGAGGATGTGGTCAGCACCGCTGGCGCCGTGTAGCGAAAAAGGTCGAACGGGGTGCGGTAGATCGCGCTGCCGCTTGTGCCGACGCCGCTGATCCGGCCCAGTACCTCGTCCAGCTCATGCGCGGCAACTGCCTGGAAATCGTAGGTGTTGGCAGCGATTCCGGCAGCCGGGTTGAAGCTGAAATTAGTGGGGGAGCCGGCGAAGCCGATATAGCCGTCGATCGCACTATAGGTGGCGGGAAGCATTCCCAGAATCTTGGCTTCGGCGGACGGGATCGCGTATAGCGGCGTTCCACTTGGGGCGCTGGAGCGTAGATTGGTGACGGCCGTCTTCAGGGCAAGGTCTGTCGGATTATTGTTGGCAGCGACGGTCAACAGCTGTTTTACCGCGGCGTATGTGAGGTAGTTGCCCCTGGCGTCGCCATACAGCGGATCGAGACTGGCGCCCACCGCGTTGCTGGGCAGCGAATAGGCACCGACCGAGCCCCAGCTTACCTTGACGTTGATCGTGACCGGGCTGGATAGGGAGGTATCGAAATCCGCGGCTACCTTGTTGAAGGCCGTCTCAATCACTGAGGCATAGATAGAATTCGTAATCGATGCATCAAAGATCGGATTAATAACCATTGCCTCGGACTTGGGTGCCATAACCAGTGTGACCGACGCCACTGCCGCTAAAACAGCAGATTTGTTCCACAAGTTCATATGACGCTCCGAAAAGCGGCCCGGAATGAGGATCACCTGGCCCGCAGGCTAAGAAAACAACAGACGACTGGATGTACCGTGAAGCGGATTACTTAACAACTGGTAACTTCGGACCGGGGCATGCGTAAGAGTCTGGCAGCCGCACCCGGATGAAGGCATGGTATCCCGGCAAAAGAGTTCCTGTTTACGCACTTTTCTCAGCTTCTCTTTCGTGGCACATATCGTGAACATTCGATTTAGCGAGGCAGGGACGATGGCTCGAAACAAGGTGCAATTCCAAAAGGGTCTCAGC
>CAINEA010000240.1 GCA_903847525.1 uncultured Acetobacteraceae bacterium
TCAACCGTCGATCAGCGATCGACTACCTGGGCAGTTACGGTCAATCTGACATTGGTGTAGGCATAACCGTAGCCACCGGCGCCGCCTGCCCCGGCCGCCCCTTCGGTGGAGCCAGATAGGATGCCATTGCCACCATTGCCGCCGACGCCACCGATGCCGTAGGACTCATTGAAGTCTGTTATCGGCTGGTCGAACGTCGCCGCGCCGCGTCCGCCCGCCTCACCCGCATAGCCATCGGGAAGTAGGAGGGTGCCATCCGCGCCTCTGGCGCCCGGGTTGGGGCTGCCTGTGACCTTGACTTGCGCCATGAATATTTAACCCGCGGTTATCGTTCGCTTCATGGTGCCAAGGTTTTCCTGGGAATGGAAGGAATCATGGCTTGCATGCAACCGCCTGGTTCGAATTCATCGCCGGCTGCCCGGCGCGGAGCCGTGGGTCGTCCTGTCGGCCGCCGTTATGACTATGGCGCCGGCGATGGGACTGGGCTACCGAGGGCGCACCGGCAGACTTACGTTGGCGTGTCACAAGGTGGAGGGGCAATGCGTCCGCCTGACCGGCAAGCCGTGCCAATGCTTCGGAAGGTTTTTGCGTGATGATCCACCTCTGGCATGGCAGGTAACCCAATGCAGAACGGCATCCATTTCATCTCCGGCTTGCCGCGCTCCGGCTCGACGCTGCTGGCCGCCATCTTGCGGCAGAATCCGCGCTTTCATGCCGCGATGACCAGCCCCGTGGGCGCCATGTATATGGCGCTGGAGGGCGCCATGAGCCGGCGCAACGAGGCGGCGGTGTTCATCGACCCGACGCAGCGGCGCGATGTGCTGCGCGGTTTGTTCGCCAATTATTATCAGGC
Organism: uncultured Acetobacteraceae bacterium; assembly: GCA_903847525.1. GTDB lineage: Bacteria > Pseudomonadota > Alphaproteobacteria > Acetobacterales > Acetobacteraceae > PALSA-911. The sequence continues at coordinate 854 of CAINEA010000240.1, forward strand.
GATCCATGGCGAGAAGCTGGTGTTCGATACCAATCGCAGCTGGTGCACCAAGCTGCCGGCGTTGAGCCAGTTGTTTCCACATGCAAAGATCATCTGCTGCGTGCGCGATGTTTCCTGGGTCATGGATTCGGTCGAGCGGCTGGTTCGCGGCAACGCCTTCGAGCTGTCCGGCATGTTCGGCTTCGAGGCCGGTAACACCGTCTACAACCGGCTGAACCGCATCGCGTCCGGCGACGGGCTGGTGGGGTATGCACTGGATGCGCTGAAGGAGGCGTTCTTCGGTGAGCAGGCCTCCCGGCTGATCCTGGTGGAGTACGAGGCGCTGACTAAGGTTCCCGGGCAGACGATGGAGCTGCTGTATAAGCTGCTGGACGAGCCGGCCTTCGCGCATGATTTCGACAATGTCGAGTATGCGGCGGATGATTTCGACCTCGGCATCGGCACGCCGGGCCTGCATACCGTGCGCCGCAAGGTGGAATGGGTGGAGCGCCAGAGTGTCCTGCCGCCGGAGTTGTTCCGCCGCTTCGTCAACGATGCGTTCTGGCGTTATCCGGGTGCCAATATCCGCGACGTGCCGATCATCCGTTTCGGCCCGCCGGCCGATGAGCAGGCTGGCTAGGGCGATCGAGGGAAGTTAGGCCAGGGGGCAGAGAGCTTGTGAAGCAATCTCGCGTTTGATTCGATGGCTACCCCATCGCACGCGGAGCCCGTCCAATGACTGGCCTATTTGACGACCTGCCCGAACAACCCGCGCCACGCCAGACCGCGGGCGGCGCGTTTCGGCTACGTCAGCCGGTGCGTGATCAGATGATCCTGACCCTTGGGTCGCTGGATGCCTTGCTACCCACCGATCACCCGGTCCGTCTGGTCGATGCGTTTGTCGCCCGCCTGGACCTCAGCCCATTGCGTGAGGCGATCAAATTCCGCGAAAGCCCCCCGGGCCACCCCGCCACCGCGCGACGCTGGAGCGGTTCCTGGCCGAGGCCGAGGCGCGGGCTCAAACGCTGAAACAGGAACTGGGTTATGACACCGGCGCGTCCCGCTGCCGGAGCGAGGCGGCGCGGGTGCAGGTGGCGGCGGACCGGCCGGACACCGGGGAACTCGCTCGCGGACGGCGCGTATTTCAATCGCAACACAGTAACGATGCTAAATCCGGCCGAGGTGACCCCGTATTGCCCACCGCATACGCCAAAGGGAGGCCGCACCCCGGCAGAGGCTATGCAGAGCGACACACCGGCAGTCAGCTCGTTGCGTGAACGCATGGCGAGTGAAGCGGGTTAGTCGATATTTCGCCAGTGTGCGCGATGGATCGAATGGGTGAGTGTCGGGTTCCGCTGGCGAGACTGGCGGCAGGTGTCGGTCCGCGGCCTGGCGAAAGTCACAACATGCGTTCGGCGGCTGGCCATGACGCACAACAGGATGCGGATCCTATGCACGCCGGAACGGATCGCGGCGTTCCCCCTGAGGCTGCGCCTCACATAATCCCGGCCGACGATGGGGTCAGCGCCACCCGACTGAGCAAGTCTCGCCCATCGCTCACTAACAACGGCAATACCGCTCTCACGAGTTCTGCCCCTCTACCAGGCGTCCCAACCCGAACAAAACCCCGCAAGGGGAAAAGTTCACAGCCTCAGAACCCCATGGTCTTCCTTCCCATCACTGGATCGTCACCCCAACGCCTTCGCCGAAGCGCCGCGCGGCTTCCAGCGGGTCGCCGTATTTGCGATGGCCCGACGAATGCTTGGCGCAGGCGACCAGCAGGCGGTCACGGTTCGGGCTGCGGCTCTTTAGGAAGTCTTCCAGCATATTCTGCGGGATTTCCTGGTTATGCGGATCGTTGCCAAGCTTGCAGGAATCAAGCGCCATCAGGGTAACCAGCGGCGCGCGGTCCGCGACGTTGCACAGATAGGCCTTCATCCACGCCATGCTTTCCGGCGCGTTCTGCGCGCAGGTGGTGACGTCGATGCGGGCGAGCAGTTCGGCCGCCGACAGCTTGTCAGCCCCGGCCGGGATTTGGATCGGATGGGACACCATCTCGCCGATGCCGCGCTGGTGCCAGGCGGTCATCGTGACGAATGCAGCGGCGACATACAGCAGACGCAGGCGGCGCGGGTGGTCGAAATTGTCGAAGAACCAGCCGAGCGCATTGGTATACTCGTAGCAATGCATCGGCATCGAGAAGTTGACGGGGTTGTGCGTGTCGATCGTCAGTTGCGCCGCGGCGATCTGGATCGCGTCGATGATGCGGCGCGGGCTCTTGCCGGCCTTCAGCAGCTTCGTGATCGCCGTGGTGTTGGCCGGTTCGTGTTCGTTCAGCAGGGCGGCAATCAGCTCGTTCTCTTCCTCGAGCGAGAGATCGCCGGTCTGGCGCAGCATGGCGAGTTCGGCTTCCGAGACGCCACCATAGGGCACGGCGTGCAGCGACTCGCCCTCGATCTCTTCCTTGACCGTGTTGCAGGCCATTTCATAGGTCGAGTACCAGCGCGGCCCGACGGCGA